>JAFGQE010000029.1 GCA_016935835.1 Clostridia bacterium
AGCGCAATATCGGGAGTTATGTCCATGTTGTACCATAGAGGCTCTCTGAATACTATAACCGAAGCACCTGATGGAGCTTTCCATTTATATATATGGTGGCCTTCGTATCCACGGCACTGGTAATAGTATTTGACACCGCCCTTTGACAGTATTTCCGGGATATTGAGGCTGTGTCCGAATGTATCGGGTTCATAGTCAATCTCAAACGATTCCGGGGTCAGGGCCAGCAGATTCATCAGATATTTCCTTGTATAAAGCAAATGCCTTGCATGGCTTTCGCCATTGGGCATGTTTTTGTCAGCTTCGACCCATGTGGCCGCCGTTGCCTCCCATCTGCCTTCGGCTACCCTCTTCTTAATTTCACCAAGCATTTCGGGGTAATGCTTCTCTACGATTTTGTATACCGATGCCTGCGATTGCGAAAAAGTGAACCCGGGATATTCATTCATAAGGTCAAGCATAGTCCTGAATGTCTCAAGAGTTATTGCGACTGTTTCGGAATAGTCCCACATCCAGTTCATGTCTATATGCGCATGGGCGGCGCAGATCATGGTGTATTTCTTTGCATATGGCGCAAGCTCATGCAAGTCGAGTTCGGCAGCCGCCGCAGCCTTATCCGTTATCACTCCGTCCTGCCCGACCTGCTGCGACAGGTAGCTTGCGACAAATGCAATCTGCTTGTCAAACTGACCTTCATTTACCTTGGAAAGCTTCACCGCGAACTCAAGCTGTGCCAATATTCTCCTGCCCGCAGGGCTTGCCACGTGTCTTTTAAGTTCCTTTATCAAGGATATATGATTTAAATTCATTTATTCACCCCGAAATATTTATATTGATATTTTACCACAGTATAGCCCTGCAGCACATATGCCCCGGGCATTGAATGTTCATGATTACATTAATTCAAATATATTCACGGGTGGATTTGTCTGTCTTTCGATTCATTTTTCGCACCCGCTTCTCTCATTCCTTATACAATGAATACAGTAAATATTATATGCCAAATATGGTACAATAAATAGTGTATTATTCCGTACAAAGGAGATTTGAATTATGTCTACTGCAGCAGAAAAATCATTCAATGTATTAAGGATACTCAATGAGCACTCGGACGAGGACCATCCTCTCAATGCTACCGAAATCTGCACCTATCTCGCACAATCGGGAATCGAAACCGAAAGACGATCCATCTACAGGAGCATCCAGGGTCTCGACCAGGCCGGGTATGATATTGTAAAGGCGGGAAAAGACGGATGGTTCATCGGGAGGAAGCTGGAAACCGTTGAAGTCAAGATTCTGATGGATGCGGTTCAACAGGCCCATTTCCTCACATATAACAAAAGCAACGAACTCATAGGCAAACTGCTGGGGCTTACAAGCAAAAATATAGCAGCGGAGCTCAAAAAACAGGTCTCTCTTTCCAACCGGCCAAAGCACGACAACGAGTCCATCTACTACAATATAGACAAGATAAATACCTGTATTGTGAAGAACAAGAAGCTATCCTTCAGTTATTTTGACTATGATACGAAGGGCAACCGGGTTTTTCGAAAGGAAAACTGCAAATATACCACGAATCCCTATTTCACGACCTGGTACAACGAGAATTATTATATGATTGCGGCGACCAATAATTACAGCAACTTCTCCCATTACAGGATAGAACGCATGACGGACCTGGAGATCATCAATCAACCCCGGCGAAACATCAGCGAGCTTGCACCCAACGGCTTCGACCTTGCCGATTACCTCAACAAGGCTTTCTCAATGTTCACCGGCAAACCCGAAACAATCAGGCTTAAAATCAAGAACACCATGGCCAATCAGGTTTTCGACAGATTCGGCATCAACATGTTGCTTGCACCGGCAGATGACGAACACTCATATCTCCGGACGGATGCCGTAATAGACAAGGGACTTGTAAGCTGGATTATTTCATACAGGAATAACATCGAGGTCATACAACCCGATAAACTGAAGCAGGAAATTGTCGCACACTGCCGCGAGGTTCTTGGAATGTACAAAGAATAGTCCTGAAAACATTTACTATTCAGTATTATTTCAATATAATGTTGATAAAGGTCGCAAGCCTACCTTCTTTGTATTTTTCAATTTTATTCCGGGCTTCCGGCAATTTCATGTTTCGAACCTTTGGGGCAATACCAAAAAGGCGGGGGTTTTATGGGATTCATAAACAAACGCGGGTATGGCGATAAGGAGCGGCTGGTGTGCCTTCTGGCATTTTTAATCGAGTCCGTAATAATTGCTGCATGCTATTTTCTTTTGGCATCCTCATGGTCTGACACCGTATATATGTCCGTTGCACTTGCAATGATATTTACCGGCGCATGCATGCTTGTAATGATTACAGGCGGCTTTCTCGTATGCATGTTCTTCATGCAGCTGACCGTCGAAAAAAAGATACTCATCATGACCGGCCTGACTGCAGCCGGACTCGGCATACTTGGTTTTTCACCCGCGGTTTTCGACGGCAGGATCTCCCTGTTGGATTCGGTATACAAATCATTCCAGCTTTTCGTCGGTGAATTCGGCGACACTGCCTTTGAACCCGGCGGGTTTCCATTGCTCCTGAATATTGCCCGGTTCCTTGCTCTTTTCGTCACGTTCGGAACGATTATTGCAATAATTCTAAAACAAAATATATTGCGCCTCAACATCCGTCTTTTTTACAGGGACATAGTTATTATTTCGGATACCTACGACGGATATGCGGCGGACCTTGCGAATGAATTCACTGGTTCGGGAAGAAGGACGGTAATAGGCTGCACCAGTACCGATGATTCAGGATCCCTGATTTATGGCGGCAAGATCCCCCTTGTTGCCATCGATCTAAACAGAACACTTCTAACCGACCTCCGGACGTGCAACATTCGCAAGGCCAAGATCATTTATCTGCTCTGCGCTCAGACATCAGACAACATAAGGCTTGTCAAGGCAATCAGGACGATTCTCGGTGATGGGAAAACAATGGCATCTCCCCATCCGGTAAAGCCCGGCGGCGGCGTGGATTCCGTCGACTTGAGTTCAGGCGAAATGATCAGGAAATACATTGGACTTGCTTCAGGACTTGCCGACGCGCAGAACAAATCCGAAGAAAAATCCATTCCCGGACAAACCATCTGCTATATAAGCTATGGTTCGGATGGCGAAAAGGAGTTCTATTCCCTGGATGATGTGTTCCTGGAACGAACCGGAAGACTCACAACATATTTCATCAACACGCATGAAATCTGCATAAAGCAGATGCTCGCTGAATATTCACTCGCCGACACACTGGAAATAACCGGCGGCACGACATCCCACGACCTTATCGAAAAACTTAATGATGCTGGTATTGCCGTCGCAGGTTCGGGTCCCCTGCTTGGTCATGTCATTCCCGAAATCGCCCGAAACTGCGTTTTCAATTTGATAACTCCGATGAAAATCCTGAACCTGGTTCGGCATTCTTCTGATGAAATTCCTGTTTCATGGCATTCGATGAGAAATATTGTCAAAATTTCCAGTGTTGCGTTAAGGGATTTCAAGTCCAGGGACATCCGGCTCAACCTACTGTTCATAGCCTCGGACAACGCCAATGAAATACGTTTGATGCTTCATGATATTTATCAATTCGATGTCCAAAGAAACATACGCGAGATCCTGATACTTGCCGACACGGGTCCCGCCGAATACCTGATTCTTGATAGATACATTGAAAGCATCGCCAGGGACAACTCCTTGCCCCGAATAAAACTCAAAAGAACAAAGGATCTTCTGATAACAATAGACTACTTTTACAAAAAATACGGGCCGGCATCGGAGGATGTCCATACCGCGTATAAAAAAGCAATGTCGGGAAACAATCTTCGGAATTTCAGCAAACTTCCTGAAATCTTCATCGAGTCCTGCCTGCTTAGTTCAATCCACATCAGCCATATAAATGAAATTGCACAACTGGCCATAAAAGCTTTCGGCGCAGAGGAAACGAACCGGATCCACGAAATCCTGATGTACCTTGCCGCAACCGAGCATGCCAGATGGTTCAATGAGCGCAGCCTGAAGGGCTGCATCCATTCCGAGGAACAGGACCACCTGCATGACAGGAATCCGAATCTGCTCCCCTGGGAAATGCTGAGCGACGGGCAAAAGGAAGCAAATGTCCGATATGTAATGAGCTCTCTGATCGCCCTAAGAAACAAATGAACGGAACCTGGAATTAATTACATCATATACCCGGGAAAGGAAAACCAAATGAAATACCACCCTGAACCAATTGATACTTCCGGTATAACGCTTCCTGAGGAGCTCTCCGAAATCCTCGAGGTCTTGTCTGAAAATATGCATGAGATCTGGGCGAAGGCCAGAATCGAGGACGGCTGGAGCCACGGGCCAAGAAGGAGCGACAAACAGCTGCACAGCCAGCTTTTGGTCCCGTACGAGGATCTCCCCGAATCAGAAAAAAAGTATGACAGGGCTATAGTGGAAAACCTTTTGAAAACCCTGTTTAAACTCGGTTTTGATATAGTCGGGAAGGATCCCGGAAAGAATTCGCATGGCGCATGATATTTTCATATCATACTCAATAAAAGACCGCCTGAAGGCAGATGCTATCTGTCATATACTTGAAGAGGAGCGGATTCGATGCTGGGTGGCTCCGAGGGATATTTCCCCCGGAGGAAGCTGGGCCGCCGAAATAGCGGACGCAATCCCCATGTCAAAAATAATGCTGCTTGTGTTTTCTCAAAATGCCAATGCCTCCAAGCAGGTGCTGCGAGAGATAGAGCTAGCGATATCAGGCGATGTGATTATCATCCCGGTAAAAATAGAGGATGTACTTCCCACCGGCGGAATGTCCTACTATCTGTCCACAACACACTGGATAGATGCAGTCGGCGGCAAGCTTGATACAAGGATTCAAAAACTTGCGGAGAAACTGAGATCAATGCTGCAGATTGATGCCGAACCTCCAAAGACAAGTGCTGTCGAAGAAAAAACCGAAAACACGATTCCGGTTGCCTCCTCTCCCCCGCCAAGCGAGAAGATTGATTCCGGTATTAAAAAGAAGAACAAAAGAAAACCTATTATAATACT
Source organism: Clostridia bacterium (assembly GCA_016935835.1). Classification (GTDB taxonomy): domain Bacteria; phylum Bacillota; class Clostridia; order DUPQ01; family DUPQ01; genus JAFGQE01. The sequence continues at coordinate 5,092 of JAFGQE010000029.1, forward strand.
GGCAACGGTTCTCGCAGCTATTGCGATGCTTGTTGCAGGCTACTTTCTCTACCCTTATGTCTTCGGAGAATATACGAGCAATAAACAAGCAGAAAATCCGTCTTCGTCGGATTCAATGAAGACAATGGACCCTTCCCGCTTTCCTTACCCCGGTGCAACCGGTGAATCCGCCGCTGTACCCGCCGATTACGGGTTGAATCCTTCCACACGCGTTATCATTGAAGATGAAAGCCTGAAAAATGCGATACTTGATACATTGGACCAAGTCGGCAAACCAATCGGCGATTACCTGACCATTCAGGATATGTTCAACCTGACATGCCTGGCCCTGGGAAGCCCCGGGGAAGACATTCCAATAGACGGGGATTTATTTCAACCCGAAGAGATTGTTTTTTCCTTTATTGATTCGGATATATCCAGCCTCTCAGGATTACAGTATGCATACAACCTTAAGGCGCTGTCTATAAGCAACTGTTCAATAAGCGACCTTTATCCCCTGTCAATCCTGGGAAACTTGAAATTCATTTATATGCATAATAATAAAATATCCGATTTGCAGCCTCTGTCAGGTTTATCAAACCTTAGGAGCCTGCATCTGGGAGGCAATCAGATAACGGACATCAGTCCCCTGTCAGGCTTAACCGAACTTGAATGTTTGCATATCCCCGAGAATCCAATCATTGACCTAAGCACTTTATCCGAACTTACGGGATTGAGAAGCCTTGGGCTGGATGGCCTCGACATCACGGATCTTTCCTTTGTTGCTTCATTGGACATCCTGAATGATCTTAATGTCAATGATAACAAAATTTCGAACCTTGAACCCTTGTCCGGAATGGCGAATCTGTCCAGCCTTGGAATCAGCAGAAATAACCTTATCGATTTAAGTTCTCTTTCCGGAATACCCTGGTTGAAAAGCCTTGATATCAGTGAAAATCCAATTCAGGACTTCAGTGCGCTTTCCGATTTGGAATTTCTCCGAAACCTGACAATGCACGGCCTTCAGCTTTCAGATCTGTCGATGCTCCGCAGCATGGTTTTTCTTGAAGAACTGAGGCTGGGAAACAACAATATATCTGAACTGGCACCTCTTGAAGGTTTGGACCGGCTTATCAACCTGGATCTTAACGATAATGATATCAGCGATATAAGTCCCTTGGTGAAACTGGATAAGCTGCAAAACCTCAACCTTCTTCGAAACCCACTGGAGGATATGACTGACTGCGAAGCCATGGAATCACTGACGACTTTATATATTGATATCGGCACATATCAAAAAAATATTGGTACCGTCAAGTATCTTAAATCAAAGGGTTGTTCCGTTTTAATAAACAGCGATGAATTCAGTGATGTCATAATATTCGAACCAACGGATTACGGGTATAATCCTGAAAGCAATATCCTTGTCGTAGATGAAAATGTCAGGGCGGGCATATTTGAGACCTTATCGGCAATCGGAAGCCCCATTGACCGGAAAATCCAAATCTCAGATATGTTTGAGCTTATCTATCTGGATTTTTGCCCGGAATATAAAGAACCTGAATATTATAATCAAGACATTTATGATGCAATCGGGTTTTCAGAGGCTGAACATCATGTAGTCAGAGTAAATGATATTACCGAACTGGACGGTCTGCAGTATGCAAAGAACCTGATGTTTTTAAGCCTGCCATACTACAACATCAGCAATCTATCACCGCTTTATGGCCTCAATAATTTATTGTTCCTTTGGATTGATTCCACCACCGGACTTTCCAATATCAATGCCCTTGAAAACCTTGTCAATCTACGACGTCTTAAAATCAATAATCTCAATTCATCAGATATAACCCCCCTGTCCAATCTGTATAGGCTGTACGACCTCAGCATCAGCAGCTATGGGAATGTTGATCTTGACCTGACGCCCCTGACTGGACTTGGTCTTGGCAGTTTGTCGCTGAACGGCTTTAATATCACTGACCTGGAACCAATCGGAACCCTTAGGAATCTATCTTCACTGACAATCCGGTCTTCCAATGCCTCAGGCTTGATTCCTCTTTCATACCTCTCAAATCTTGAATATTTATATATATCGGACAATTCGGTTTCAGATATAAGTCCCCTCGCAGAGTTACAAAACCTACGGCATCTGACACTTGAGAACTGCAGCATTGATAGTATTGAAGGTCTTCAAAACCTTGTTAATCTACAGGAGCTCTGGTTGGATGCCCATACCTATGACAGCAATCCTTTGATTGTCAAGGCCATCAAGAATAACGGGTGTGCAGTATACAGAATCAACCCGTGATACAATCCAGTGTAAGTCCGAACCAATTAAACCCCAATACCCTCCGTGGTTTTATCTCTAAACAAATCCGGATTTTTAATTACTGTGTCAGCGTCTATTCACATACACTATATATGCACTCCGAATCTCATTGACGCGAATAATTTTTAATTATATATTTATCTAGGTTCGCTACTATTGTGATTTGAGGCGGTACTTTTATATATGATAAAAACGATTCACAGAAGGCTAAGGGGTGAAATAGTATTCGTCGCCGCCCTTTCCCTTGCGGTGATTACCGGTTTCTTTGCACCCACGCATCTTAAGTCGATTGACTTTGGAGTTATAGCCGCTCTTTTCAATCTGATGCTTCTGACCCTGGTTTTCGAAAAATACCATTTGCTCGACTACATCTCTATTTCCCTGCTTCGCAAGGTCAGCTCGGAACGCGACATCAGCCTTGTGATGATTCCTGCTACCGCATTGCTATCAATGTTCATAACCAATGATGTCGCCCTGATTTCCGTAGTGCCCCTCACTGTTGGCATCGGTAAAAAAGCCGGTTTCGACCCTTACAGAATCGTTGTTCTCGAGGCCCTCGCCGCCAATATAGGCAGTAGCCTCACTCCATTTGGAAACCCTCAGAACCTGTTCCTGTTCAATTCATACGGGATGAGCACAGGTGAATTTCTTTCTGTCACAGCACCTTTCTCCCTAAGCGGGATTGCCATTTTATGCATAATATCGCTTTTTCTGAAGAAAGACAGGATATCCTCAGTACCCGATTCAGTCCCCCTTGGCAACAAAGCCGAGCTTGGATTCTTCATCATTCTTTTTGCTGTTGTCCTGCTCTCCATACTGCGAGTGATCCCGGTGATGATAGTTACCATCATCGTAATAGCTGTATTTCTACTCAGTCAAAGGGATCTCATTGGAAAAGCCGACTATTTCCTCCTGGGCACTTTTGTCGCTTTCTTTATTTTCATAGACCACGTCGTCGGAATGCCTGCGGTCGTCACTTTGATATCGGGCATGCTCAGAACAGATGCTCAGGTTTTTGCATTCTCCGCCCTTGGATCCCAAGCCATCAGCAATGTACCTTCCGCTGTCCTGTTCAGCGGATTTACCGGCAGCTACAAAGCGCTTCTGATAGGCGTAAGCGTAGGCGGCGTCGGAACATTGGTGGCATCGCTTGCGAACCTTATCGCTTATAGATTGTACGCAAAAAATTATGAAACCTGGCTTTTCAACAGGTATTTCCATATAACGAATTTTACGCTGCTGGCACTTTTCCTGATTGCCGGGATATTTATTTTTATATAAATCAAATCATATTGCAAAATATTTCATTTTCCCTTGATTAAGTGCTAAATCCCATCATCTTTTCCCGAGAATGGCTTTTAAATCCTTGAAAACCTTTATTCCGGCATAGATTACAACAAGGATTTCAAGCCTACCCAGAAACATGCCGATGATCTCTGTCCATAAAATAATCGGCGGAGCTGCCGCCGATGTTATGCCCACGGATAATCCGACCGTTCCGAGGCTTGAGGCGAACTCAAACATCGATTCCTTCAATGGATATCCGTATAAAAGGAATATCATTACGCCGGCCACATAAACAAGCATATAGATAGCTATGAAGTTGCCCGTCCTGAGTTCATTGGCCTCCTGTAGAAAAACCGTTCCTTCGGGTCTCTCCACCTTGATTTCCTTTATGCTTTTGGCCGGCATATAAAAACTTCTCAGGTTCTTTGCCATGCTTCTGAACAAAATATATATCCTGTATTGCTTGATTCCTCCGGCGGTCGAACCGGTTCCGCCTCCTATCAGCATTAACAAGATGATCACGAATATTGCAAAAACGGGCCAGTCGTTGTAATCCACGGTGGAAAACCCTGTTGTCGAAAGCGCTGAAACCAGATTGAATACACCCGTCCTGATGCTTTGCCCAACGCCTGAATATAAGGGTCTTAGCGATAAAAATATGACGACAGGGAGTGTAATACTGAGTAAAAATACCATGAATCTTATTTCGCCTTGTTTTGCGAATGATCTGAGCCTTCCTTTTAACAGCAAGTAGTGGGCCGCAAAGTTGATCGTGCCTGCAAACATTAGTATTATCGTTATTGTTTCTATTGCCGGACTATTATAATCACCAATGCTTCCGGCTGTAGTGGAGAATCCGCCGGTTGAAAGAGCCGCCATGGCATGGTTCACCGAATCGAATGCCGGCATTCCGGCGATTATATAGAGTAATGTTCCACTAAAAACATATCCCAGATAAATCGACATTATTAATTTCGCGGATTTTGTAACATTGGGGAGAAGCATGTCAGAACGGCCTTCAGCGCTGTAAAGGCCGGACCCTACAGGACCTATTATCGAAGCAAGCACAATAACCGCAATACCTGCGCCCCCAAGAAGCTGCATCAGGCTTCTCCAAAGAAGATATATTTTAGCGGTCGCCTCCACATCAACCACGGACAGACCTGTGGTCGTCCAACCGCTTACGGATTCGAAAATCGACAATGTGAAGTTCATATTGCCCAGCATCAGGAAAGGAACCGACGAAACAAGGCATGTTAGTATCCATGCCAGAACCACTATTACGCCTCCGTCGCGAATCGTAATATCAGTATGTTTTCTTTTCCTTGTAATAATCCAGATAATCGAACCGATGGCCATGGAAACCACGGCGGGCAATATGAAATTTTTCGCCAGATGAATCTCGCTTCTGTAAAAAGGCAGGACAAGAAGCGGCAGCAGCATGACTATTCCGTTGAATATCAGGATAATCCCAATGAAGTGTATCATAAGAATGTATTTGCTTTTTATTTGATCCGTAAAGCTCATTAATCGACCTTCCCCCTGATAAGCATCAGGACATCCGTCTGAACCTCGGGCTTGCTCATGATAACCAGGCGGTCGTTCTCTTTGATTACCGTGAATCCCTTGGGAATTATTACCCCGTCTCCTCTTATTATGCAGCAAATGATCGCATCGTCTGGAAATCCTGTCTCATGTATGGCCTTGCCCGTTATCGGATGGTTCCCGGCCACATCAACCTCCATGAAGGCAACCTTGCCATTTCCGATTGACGTCAGGTTCTGGATATCGTCCACAACAGCCCTTTGTTCAATAAGGGATGAAATGATATAGGTCGTGCTTATTACGGTATCCACGCCAAGCTTTTTGAATATATCTATGTTCTCGGGGTTGTTTACGATTGCAAATGTTTTCCTGATGCCGTATATTTTATCGGCTATCTGGCATATGACCAGGTTGTCGGGGTCGTTGTTTGTCAACGCTATTACCATGTCCGCATAGGCAATGCCGGATTCTTCCAGCATGAATGGCTTGGAGCCGTCGCCGACAACAACCGTTGCCTTGAAACTCCGTGAAAGCTTTCTGCAAAAATCCGCATCCTGATTTATTACGGTAAGATCATATCCTTTTGAAATGAAGGCCTTTATGAGAAAATATACTTCCCTGCCTCCTCCTATTATGAATATCTTCATATCATTCACCATTCTCCATGATAATCCTGTAAAACTCCATTGCCGATAATGCCGTCGGCGAAATAGTATCGATTCCCAGTTCCGAATACACCTTCTCTTTTGCCGGTTCGGTCAGCCTTGCTATTACCTTCGGAACATTAAAAAAACCCTTGGCTATCTGGGCTATCATTATATTGGTGTTGTCATGATTCGTCGTAGCGACCAGCACATCCGCCTTTTGGATCTTGGCATTTCGCAAAGTTTCGATTTCCGATGCATCCGCAATTATCGTAAACCCGCTGTATGATGAGCCAAGTCTGTCGAACGCCTCTTCCTTTTTATCAATTACAACCACGCTGTTTTGCTTAGACTCAGATAACGATGAAGCAAGAAAAGCCCCGAGCCTTCCGCAACCAATTATTATTATGTATTTCCCGGACTTTCCGTCTCTCATTTTTTAATTTCCTCCGGTTTCTCAGTCAAAGACTTGCCAAGGTCTGCTCCTTTTTTATCCATTCCATCAATTACCGTTCGCCTGAGGTTGTTGTTTGCCGCGGCATGCGTCGGGTCAAGTGCAAGAGCAGCCCGGTAATGCTGCTGCGCCTTAAGTACATCGCCGTTCATCTCCGCTATGACTCCAAGCAGATTCTGAGGTTCCGGCGAATCCAGGTCCATGCCCTGTGCTTTTTTCAGATATATAACAGCCTTATCATAATCCCTTGACAGGATGCATACCTTTGCATATTCCAATGCGTCGGGAAATGATTCAATGCTGGCTTCGTCAAGCTGTCTTCTTTTTATGACATTTTCCACAATATCCCTTATTTCAGCAGGGGTGAACGGCTTGCTGATGAAGTCGATTGCCCCCAGTTTCATGGCCTCAACGGCCCTTTCAACGGTACCATATGCGGTCATCATGACAATGTCCACCTTTATATTGTTTTCCCGTATCTTCCTGAGTAATTCCAGTCCCGACATTCCGGGCATCTGGATGTCAAGCAAGGCGATCTCATAATCTTCACTCGATAATTTCGCATAGCCTTCCTCTCCGTTCACCGCTATTTCCACGTCGTAATCATTTCCTTCAAGACAATTCTTAATAAGCGTCCTTATGTTTTTTTCGTCATCAATTACGAGAACTTTCTTTGCATTCATTTTATTTTTCCTCCAAATATTTATTTACTACATCCAGCAGATTTTTAGGTTCAAATGGTTTTGTTATGAAATCAGATGCGCCGCAATCACTTGCCCTCTTTATATCTTCCTTCTGGCACTTGGCGCTGAATACAATGACCGGGATATCGCTGATGCCGGAGCTTTCCTTCAATGCCCTGCATACTAGATAACCGTCCATATCAGGCAGAACCAGATCCAAAAGTATCAAGTCGGGTTTCTGCTCCTTGGCAATGTTAATCCCCTGAAGTCCTTCCATTGATTTAATCACTTCGAAATTGTGTCCGCCCAGATACATTGCGACAGAATTCAAAATGTTTTTTTCATCATCGATGATAAGAATCTTTTTCATAATACAACCTCACAACGTATTAACAGTAAAAATGAAAGTCGAGCCATTCCCGGGACTGCTTTCGACCCATATATCCCCGCCATGGGCGCGTACGATTTCCTTGCATATTGCCAGCCCGAGTCCGGCGGAACCCGATCCGTCGGCACCTTGAACAAATTTGTCAAAAATCTTTTTCTTGATTGAATCCTTGATTCCCGCTCCGTTGTCGCTTACCGAAATAATGATTTTGTTATACGCTTCCTTGGCTGAAATATCAATTTTGCCGGTGCCGTCCTTTGGCACATATCTTAATGCATTTCCCACCAGATTTGTAACCACCCAGGTAATCTTGTTGACATCGATTCTAGCCTTGCTGATATCCTTGGGAATATTCTTTGTTATCTTGGCATTGATTTCCTCTGCCTGTAGTTTTAATGTCTTCAATACATAGTCGGCGATTTCATTGATGTTGTGGCTCTGCAGGTCCATCTGCATCTTGCCCGACTCAAGCTTTGAGAGATCAAGCAGTTCCTCCACAAGTTTATTCAACCTGTCAGAATCTTCTTTAATGACGCTTACCAATTCCTTTTGTTTGTCAGTAAGCGTTCCAGGTATGCCTTCCTGCAGCAGCCCAACCCCCATCGCAATCGAAGTAAGCGGGGTTCTGAATTCATGCGATACAGTGGATATGAAATCAGACTTAAGCGCATCTACTTCCTTCAACTCGGTAACATTCTGAATCAACGCCACAGCGCCAATGTCCTCCGTGCCTTTCATTTTAATCGGACGGACATTCACCGTATAATACTCGGTTCCCTCTTCTACTTTAATTTCAATTTCGCCGGGCTTGATATTGGCCCATCCTTCGCTTTTCTCCCTGATGCTCCTGAACATCCCGAAAAGCTCCTTATTGTTGATTATCTCAAGCAGATGCCTTCCGACGGATTCGGCTTCCCTTACATTGAATATGCTTTCGGCCTTGCGGTTCAGAAGCGCTATTTTATAGTCAATATCCGTAACGATGATTCCATCACCGATGCTGTTCACTATTGCATCCGACTTGTTCTTTTCCTCCAAAAGTTTGTTGATGTTCATTTGATCGTAATGGACCAGCTTCTCGGCCATCATATTGAATTCATAGGCAAGCTGGGCAATCTCGTCGTCTCCCGATATTTCAAGCTGCTGGTTGTAATTTCCTTCCGAGATTCTCTTCGTCCTGTCTATGAAGTCATAAAGAGGCCTTACTATTTTCCTCGCAAGGAAGCTGACCATGTAAAGGCCCATGAGTATTGTAATGACGGAGATAACCGCCGTGGTTATCGTAGCCCCCCTTGCAACATTAAGCGAGCTGTCCTTCCTGTCCACCATGCTGTTTTGATTAAGCGCAAGCAAATCCCTGCACGCGCTCTTTGTTTCCTCGAAAAGCGGTAGAATGACGGTATAATAGTAATCATTCAGTTCCGACTGATTGTTGTTCCTGTCGAGTATGATGAGTTGCGTAAAGCTTGTGATGTACTTGGTATAGCTTTCATTTATTCTCTGGAGTATTTCCGCCTCCCCTTCCTCGGTTATGTTGTCTTCGGCCCTGGAAAGCCAGCCAAGAAAAACCTTGCCGTTTTTATTGAATGCTGCAACGGTCTCATCGCTTTTTGAAAACATATGCTCAAGTTCAGCGCTGTCCTGGCGTTCGATCGCCACGATCATATACTGTGCAGCCTCGATGCTTTTATAATTCGACTCCATTATGCTGTCTATTGATTTGCTGAGCCTGTTGAAATTAATGATGGACCAAATGTTGCTTGATGTGAAAATCAAGAGAATAAGAAGAAAGGCCGTAAAAATTTTGTAACGCAAGCTTCTTTTCATACATTTTTCTGAAATTTTAAAAACCACGGGAGAATCCGCGGTTTTATAAATCACAGTCTCCTCTTTCTACGCCTACGAGGTTAGCTGACGGGCTCGGAATGAAAGAGTTATCCTATTCCCTAAGGAAATTCGCCCCAAAAATGGTTCCCCCGCTCCACCGGATTAAGCGTCATATTTTGACATTATTATAGCACATCGATTCTGGCTGTCAAGACGGCCTGCCCCGGCTGATTGCCAAAAGATAAAAACAAATAAGGACCCGTCCCTCTCCCAAAGCTGATATTTCATATTTTCCCATGCTGTGTTTGACATGAGAATACTTTATTTGACTGTAAAATTTGAAGAAACATTCATTGCCATGTTTGGATTTCAAAACGCGATTATTCTGGTATGAACGTCTGTGAGTGACAGCCGCGCTAATTCGAGTCCTTTGGTTCGTTCGGTGATATGCTATATGCCATTCTGTTTCCTTAAGCAGTTCGATGCATACCGGTTGTCCTTGAAATCAAATATTTCGATTGCATGCATTTTTATCGGCAATCTTCGTCTTTCTTGAACCTTATGATTTTTTGCAAAATGATATTTGCATTTTAAGAACCCAAATAAGTCAAAATGCACAGATTTATGAATATTTATGCAGTATTTTGAAAAATATATTTCATTTTAGAAAAAAAGGTTTATACTTTTAAAAACAGTAAAATCCGGTTGTGGTTTTGGGGATTATGACCGGAAATTTTGGGGGTATATATGCAACTAAGCAATTCTTATCTTAAGAGAGTCTTCGAAACCGTGGAAAAGCGCGATCCCGACCAACCCGAATTCCTTCAGGCCGTTACCGAAGTATTTCAGTCATGTCAGGAAATTATCGACCAGCACCCGGAAATGGAAAGAGACGGTGTCATGGAAAGAATAGTTGAACCCGAAAGGATGCTGACATTCCGTGTTTCATGGCTTGACGACAACAACAAGGTTCAGGTTAACAGGGGCTACCGCGTTCAGTTCAATTCTGCCATAGGGCCCTACAAAGGCGGCCTTCGGTTTCATCCGACGGTCAATCTTTCAGTCATAAAGTTCCTCGGATTTGAGCAATGCTTTAAAAACGCACTCACAGGTCTCCCCATGGGCGGCGCCAAGGGCGGTTCCGATTTTGACCCAAAGGGTAAAAGCGACCGCGAGATCATGCATTTTTGCCAGAGTTTCATGACGGAACTATCAAGGCATATCGGCCAGTTCACGGATGTCCCCGCCGGCGACATAGGAGTGGGAGCCAGGGAAATCGGGTTTCTATATGGTCAGTACAAGAGAATGCGCAATGAGGTGACCGGCGCTCTTACTGGCAAGGGCTTGAAATACGGCGGTTCGCTTGTACGCAAGGAAGCCACAGGTTACGGGCTTTGTTACTTTGTACAGGAAATGCTCAAATCAAAGGGCGAGACTTTCAAGGGAAAGACTGTTTCCGTATCGGGCAGCGGCAATGTCGCCATTTATGCCGTCGAAAAAGCGGCGCAGCTTGGTGCTACGGTTGTCACTGTATCCGATTCCCAGGGTTATATATATGATGCAAAAGGAATCAACCTTGAGGCTTTGAAAGAAATCAAGGAATTAAAAAGAGGCCGGCTTACCGAATACCTGGAGTATGAACCCTCCGCCGTATATACCGAAGGCCGCGGAATCTGGTCGGTTCCATGTGATATCGCACTCCCCTGCGCAACCCAGAATGAGCTTGATGAAAATGATGCGGAGATTCTCGCGAAGAACGGATGCCGTTATGTCGGTGAAGGCGCAAACATGCCGAGCACACCTGCAGCCATAAAAGTATTTTTTGAGAAAAATATCTATTACGCTCCGGGAAAAGCTGCAAATGCAGGCGGAGTTGCTACTTCCGGTCTCGAAATGAGCCAGAACTCGGCAAGGATGTACTGGACATTCGCCGAGGTTGATTCCAAGCTTAAGGATATAATGCAGCACATATACTTCACCGCCTCGCAGACAGCACAGAAGTATGGACATCCGGGAAATCTTGAAATGGGCGCCAACATAGCCGGACTTCTCCGAATATCCGAAGCAATGACCAGCCAGGGGGTTTCCTGGTAACAGGAACCGCTTATTTTGAATATGACAAAAGCCTTCCGCATTCATTTACGGAAGGCTTTTTTAAGCTCCGAATCCTGAAACGTTCATGGCATGAAATATTTCCAAATGGAAATTCACCACGCCTTATATTGTGATGACTTTATATCCCCTCGCCGTATAACTTGCCATCGAAGGGTGTCCCGCCATCTCGTCGCACAAGGGAATCCCTACGGTCTTGTTATAGTCCAGTACACCCAGCTTGGCTGAACAAGCCTTGCATATGCAGTCTATCAATCCCTTCGCCTTGGCCTTGGCGTAAAGCGGATTTCCCGACACTTCAAGCTCCTTCACAAGCTTCACCGCCTCGCCTTCGAAAACCAGCCTGCTCTCGATGCCCTTGTCATTCATGTCAAGTACATTCAGCAGAACATGCATGAAGCACAGCATGTCCCCTCTGAAAGCAAAAATAACCTGTTTATCCATGATCAGTCCTCCCTGACCAGTATTTTATCATCCTTTCCCTAAGAAAGTCCAAGAACAAACCTAATATATATGGATATTAAATGTTGATTTATTCATTTTTTATTTTTGACAGTTTGATTTCAGAAATATATAATATATAAAGGCATGTAAAATATTTCAATCATGAATATTAAGAGCCGC
>JAFGQE010000030.1 GCA_016935835.1 Clostridia bacterium
AGAATTCTGAAAAATTCAACGAATATGTTTATCTGCGCGATAACCTCGCCAATCTCCCGGGTAAGGATTATGCGAAGAAGAGAAATCATATTAGCAAATTCCTCAGGAAATACGGGCATGTTTATGAATATTGCAATATAGGTGCAAATGACCGTGATGAAATAAAAAGGGTCATGGATGCCTGGTGCCTTAAGAAGGACTGCGGGCCGGACGATCCGTCCAACAATGAGGAAACTGCCATACTGGAGCTGCTTTCGGGAGAAACTGGAATTGAATTCAAGGGCGGCGCCATCAGGATCAACGGAAATATCGAGGCCTTTTCCATAGGCGGAATGATAGCGGACGACATGGCCGCGATATACTTTGAGAAAGCAGATACGGAATTCGACGGGATATATGCCATTTTGAACAAGCTTTACGCGGAAAGGGAATGGCCGGGGGTCCGGTACATTAACAGGCAGGAGGACATGGGCAAGCCGGGTTTGATAAAATCCAAGTCATCGTATTATCCGGAATTCAAGGTCAACAACCATATTGCCATGCTTTCAAAATGACAGCTGTCGAAAATATCAATCGGATTTGACTGGAAACGGATGAGTATGGATGAAATCGGAGATATTCCAATGAGGCGCCGGAATCCATCTTATTGCTGTATGGTTCTCAATAATGGTATAATCTAAATAAGCAGGAGGAGCTATGGCCGGAAATGAAGTGACTGTTGAAAATGGCGAGCATCTGGGTACCCTTAGAGTAACCGATGAAGTCATTGCCATTATCGCCGGCCTTGCGGCTGTCGAGGTGGACGGGGTATATTCCATGAGCGGCGGCCTCAGCGGAGGTATCGCGGAAGTCCTGGGAATCAAGAATCTCTCAAAGGGAATAAAAGTTGAAACTCGCGCAGGGAAAATATACATAAACATCTACATCATAGCAGAGTTCGGCGCCAGGATTCCGGAAGTGGCATGGAACATACAGGAAAAAGTAAAGAAAACGGTGGAGCGCATGACGGGAATGAAGGTGGCGGAAGCCAACATACATGTGCAGAGCGTGAATATTCCAAGGGAATAGAAATTAACGGGTGGTAGTGTTATGAAGAAATTAAGAAGAATATTGGTTGTTGTGAGCATTTTATTTACGGCATGCATATCTGCGATCGGCGTCTACAGTTCGCTGGATAATGATTTCATATATAAGTTTGGTTTGCAGGTCAGGGAATCAGGCTTCTTTTCAGGAACAAGGATGGGGCTTTTGTTCGGTTCGCTGCTGTTTCTGATAGTGGTAATAGCGATATTGTTCACATTTCCCCGCAAGGACAGGGACAAGGAATCCATAAGGATATCAAATGCGGGCGGAACCGTAAGCATATCGGCCCAGACCATAGAAAGCCTGGCGAAGCTTGTCGCATCGAATACCCCGAACATATATGACATAAGGACTACTGTCGTTGACATCGACGATAAGCCGACCATTGAAGTCAGGGCAAAGGTGCCGCCTACGATATCGATTCCAGCCATATCCGCGCAGCTTCAGGACAGCATCAGGAACAAGATAATGGAGACGACGGGTACGGACATCGAGAATGTGAAGATTCTAATCGACGGAATCATAGATTCCGCAAAAAAATAGCGGGGTAGAGATGGGAAGGAAGAAGGACAGGGAGGAAGCTTTCAAATTGATCTACCAGACGGAGATCAACAAAGAAGACTTCCAGGAACAGCTTGACTATTATTTCAGTGAAAACGATCTCCCTCCGGCATCGCGGGATTATATTGCCGACCTTGTAGCCGGGGTCAATCTGCGAATCGCGGAGATTGACGATTGCATCGTTGGATATCTGGCTTCTTCATGGAAAATAGACAGGATTTCCCGGGTTGACCTGGCGATTCTGCGACTGGGATATTACGAAATAAAGTACAGGGATGATGTTCCGAAAGGCGCTGCCATCAATGAGGCGGTCGACCTCGCGAAGAAGTACGGATCCGAGACTTCCGGGAAATTTGTAAACGGTATCCTGGCCAATATTTCATAACTTACGAAAGATGAAAAAAGCAATAACCGTCTCACAATTGAATTTATATGTCAAAATGCTCATTGGAAACGATGCGCATCTTTCCGATGTGCTGGTGCGCGGTGAAATATCAAATTTCAAGAAACATTACTCAGGGCACCTGTATTTTACCCTCAAGGACGACAAGTCGTCGCTGAACTGCATCATGTTCTCGTCATATGGCGGCGGGTTGAAATTTATTCCCGAAAACGGCATGCAGGTGACGGCGGCGGGATATGTGTCGGTATATGAAAAAAGCGGCCAGTACCAGTTGTATGTTACTGGAATGCTTGAGGAGGGCGAGGGCGCCCTGTACCTGGAATTCGAGAAGCTTAAGAAAAAGCTTTCGGACGAAGGCCTTTTTAATATCGCCGCCAAGAAGCCAGTTCCGTTTCTGCCCGATACCATCGGAGTGGTGACATCGGAAACCGGTTCGGTCATAAGGGACATTCAGAATGTCCTTGGAAGACGCTTCCCGGCGTACCACATGGTGCTCTATCCATCCGCTGTCCAGGGCAGGGAAGCAGCGCGGGAGCTGGCCGCCGGCATCGAATATTTCAACACGGCAAGACCTGTGGACGTAATAATCATTGCCAGGGGAGGCGGCTCGATTGAAGATCTCTGGCCTTTCAATGAGGAAGTGCTCGCAAGAGCGATCTATAAATCCAGGATACCTGTAATATCAGGCGTAGGCCATGAAACCGACTTTACGATAGCAGATTTTGCAGCGGACATGAGGGCCCCGACGCCTTCGGCAGCCGCCGAACTGGCTGTCCCGGATGCATCAGCGCTCAGGGAAAAACTCGGCTCGTTGAAGAAGAGAATGAGGTCGTCGCTTTCATCGATTCTGGATTCAAGGGATAAAAAACTGGCGATGCTAAGCGGAAGGCCGGTTTTCGCAAGACCCGGCGAGATATTCGAAATGGCCTCCTTCACCCTTGACAGGTCATATGAAAAAATAACTGCCGCCATCAGAAAAGCGGTTGACAAAAGACAGGCGGAATTCATGAAAGCTGCGGCGGGGCTTGAATTGCTCAGCCCGCTGGCAACGCTGTCCAGGGGTTATTCGGTTCTGTCGGACTCAGAGGGACATGTAATTACAAGTATAGGGTCGGTAGCCCCGGGAGACCGCCTGTCGGCGCGGGTTGCTGACGGCATGATACATGGGGTTGTTGACGAAACGGAGGAACGCAATGGAAAAGAAATCATTTGATGTTTTAATGAAAGAGCTTGAGGAACTTGTTGGCGAGCTTGAAGGCGGCGAAACCGGACTTGAGAAAGCCCTTGAGCTTTACAAGAAGGGTGTCGGCATAATTGAAGTCCTGAATAAAAAGCTTGAGACTGCGAAAAAGGAAATAGAGATTGCCGGCAGAAAGCCGGAAGGAGAACCTTCGGATGGATAAATCGGCAAGGGACAGGCTTGTTTTTTACAGCGAAAAGCTGCGGGAGTACCTGACTGACAGCATAACCAAAAACACTGACATACCCGCGTTGTTAAAAAAATCGATGCTTTACAGCTTCAATGCGGGGGGCAAGAGGCTTCGCCCGGCGCTTTTACTGGGCACTTTCAGTATGTTTTGCGATGACGGACCCGATGGAGCCATTCCCTTTGCGGCGTCAATTGAAATGATACATACATATTCGCTGATACATGACGATCTCCCGGCGATGGACGACGATGACATCAGGCGCGGAAAACCGTCCAGCCACAGGATGTTCGGCGAAGCGGCCGCAATACTTGCCGGAGACGCACTTTTGAATCTGGCGGTGGAAAACATGCTTGAAAACATAAATCCTGTCAATCCCGCCCCGGGGATAAAGGCGGCGGCCATTATAATGAAAGCCACCGGGGCAGGCGGGATGATCGGAGGACAGACTCTTGATATTGAAGGCACGGCGGATCCCGCGTCCATCGAAAGAATGTATGACATGAAAACTGGCGCGTTGATAAAGGCCTCGGTCCTTGCGGGAGCGGCCCTGGCGGAATGCGGGCCTGAGGAAGCAGAGGCGTTGGATTCCTATTCAATGCATCTGGGCAGGGCATTCCAGATAAAGGATGATATACTTGACGCGGAAGGCCCGGGCTCATATGGGAAAAACAGCGGCAGCGACAAGAGGAACAACAAGACGACATACATATCCTTATACGGCATTGAAAAATCGAAGGAAATGCTCGGGAAACATATCGGCGCCGCGCTGGAAGGCCTGTCATTGATAAAAAGGGAAACGGGTTTTCTCAAATCGATTGCAGAGTATGCATGGAGCAGAGAGGAATAGGAATTGGGATTGCATGAATTCTTTTTCAAATATCAATATCTGACGATTCCATTCCTGGCATGGGTTGTTGCACAGGGCCTGAAATTTCTGATTGACCTGATCATAAGGAAAGAGATAGACTGGACCAGGCTACTGGGCTCGGGAGGGATGCCAAGCTCGCACGCAGCTTTCGTCATAAGCCTTGCGACGGTCATAGGCATCGGCGAGGGATTCGGCTCCGCCATTTTTGGGGTTACCTTTGCATTTGCCATGATTGTGATGTATGACGCAGCTGGAGTCAGGAGGGCGGCCGGAAAGCAGGCAAGGGTCCTTAACCGAATGTTCCATCATTCAAAGGGAGAATTTCATTTTGAGGAAGAATTGAAGGAACTTATCGGGCATACTCCCGTCGAAGTAATAGCCGGAGGAGTGCTCGGGCTGGCTATTGCCATATTTTTCATGGTGGGTTTGAAATGAGATATAGTTTTTACAAGAGGTTGTTCAGCATAATTATCGTCTGCGCGTTGAGCGCGGCTTTTTTATCCGCATGCGTAAAAGATAATGAAATTCCAGGCGTTACGCCGACACCTACGCCATCGCAGACCTTGCAGCCTACCCCGACTGCAAACCCCGGCGAGACACCCGGCGCATCACAAAC
The DNA here is from genome assembly GCA_016935835.1 of Clostridia bacterium. Lineage (GTDB taxonomy): Bacteria > Bacillota > Clostridia > DUPQ01 > DUPQ01 > JAFGQE01. The sequence continues at coordinate 4,962 of JAFGQE010000030.1, forward strand.
CCCGCAGCCAAGCATAACGCCCGGTCCCACTGAACCGCCGGCGGGCAATCCTGCGGACGACGCCATTTCACTCGATAACCTCAGGGCATACATCGAAAGATATTTTTCACAATATGAGGGAAGGTACGGGCTCACATTCATTGACATAGAATCGGGGAATTCGTTCGGTATATACGATTACGACCAGTATATCGCCGCCAGCACCTCTAAGCTGCCCATAAACCTTTATCTCTTCAAGAAAATAGCAGAGGGAGCCATCGATCCATCAATGGAAATGGAGTACACAGAAGCCGACCTTGAGTATGGGACGGGGAAAATCATCAAGGGTGAATATGGCGATGTCTATACGGTCAGCCAGCTTATAGAACTGTCGCTTGTCTACAGCGACAACTGCGCCATAAACATGATAATCAGGCTTTGCGGCAGGGATAATATCCTCGCCTACATGGCGGACCTCGGGGCGACCGTAAACTATGGCGACAGGCACAGGTCATGTCCGGCCGACATGGCTGTATTTACAAAGGAACTGTATGACAGGTACATCGAAAACCCTGATCTATACGGGATAATGATCAATTATCTTGAGAATACCATCTTCAACGACCGCATAAACAAACTGCTTCCCAAGGATATAGCGGTTGCTCATAAAATAGGAAATTATGTCGAGGAAAACGCCTACAACGACATCGGGATCGTATTCGCCGACAGGCCGTACATAGTGTCGTTCATGTCGGAACAGACAAATGACAACCTGGAGGCTTTCGATGTCATAGCGAAGGTTTCGTTGATGATATACAGGTTTATGAACGGTATCGCGTATGAAACCGAAATGAATCCGATTGATGAAGCAAGGCCCGGGTCATTTGCGTTCCAATATGACGCAGTGAATGAAACAGGCGCTGATTTCTTCAGGACCATAAGCTTCGGGAGTCCGGATGAATATGCCTTGATTGACGGGGTCCTTACTTTCCGTGGAAACAACTACAGGGACGGAGGCGCCTTCGGAAGCGCCGATGTCAACGAGGGGAAACTTGAAATAATATGGTCTTTTGATGTCGGGGTGATTGACAACTGGCCGGGTACCGGCTGGACGGGACAGCCGTCCATAATCAACTGGCCGGCGGAAACCGTCGCCCTGATGAACGTATATCCCGCTTTCAAGGGCAAGGCCCTGAAGGAAGTCATATATGCAGCGATGGACGGCTTCATATATTTCTGTGAACTGGAAACAGGCGGGTGGACCAGGCCGCCGATAGAAATCGGGTTCCCGACAAAGGGAAGTGTTACGGTGGATCCCCGCGGCTATCCGATACTGTACACTGGACAGGGGGTCGATTACAACGGGACTGTCTACGGCATGCCCAAATACAGGATGTTCAGCCTTATTGACCAAAGCCTTATTTATGAGATACCCGGATACGACAAGGATGCCTACAGGAGTTGGTATGCCTTCGATTCATCGGGCCTTCTGTATGCGCCCGGCGACATATTCATTGAATGCGCGGAAAACGGACTTATATATATAATGAAGCTGAATACAGTTTACAATCGGGAGACAGGGACAATATCCGTGGATCCGGTAACCGTCAAGTACAGGTACAGGAATCCAATCAACGGAAGGCTGGGCATAGAGAATTCGCCCGCCTTTTACAAGAACTATATGTTTTTCGCCGACAACGGGGGCCTTTTGCAGTGCATCGACCTGAACGAACTGAAACCCGTCTGGCTTGCCGACATGAGCGATGACACCGACAGCACGATTGTCCTTGAGGAAACCACGGAAGGCGTTTTCATCTATGTTTCAAATGAATTCGACCTTAGGGGAGCCGCAAAAAAGATAGAGATAGATGCAATGGCGCCCGAGGACAGGCCATCCGAGATAATAATGGACAGCCATGTGAAGAAATTCAATGCGCTGACAGGCGCGCTCGTATGGGAAACCGTCTATAAATGCCATTATGATTCATATATAAACGGCGGGTCGCTCGCAACCGTGCTTTTGGGCAAGGATGAAATCAGCGACAGGATAATCATAAACATAGCGAAAACCGGCTCAAAGAACGGGGGAAGGCTGGCGGCGCTTGATAAAAAGACCGGCCTGGAGATATGGGGATACGACCTTTCCAACTACAGCTGGTCATCCCCGGTGGCGGTACGCGACGAATCGGCGGGAAAGACGTATTTCCTCGTATGCAATTTCAGCGGCATGATGAGGCTTGTGGATCCCGTTGACGGAAGAATAATCAATGAGGTCAGCCTGGGCGCCAACATCGAGTCGACGCCCGCGGTATACGGGGACATCGCCGTCGTCGGATCGTA
>JAFGQE010000031.1 GCA_016935835.1 Clostridia bacterium
GGGGGGCGCCGGCCATTGGAATCGCGGCGGCCTACGGAATGGTCCTGTCGGCCATGGAGTGCACAAGCGGCGATTGCAGCGATATATTGGAAAAAATGAAAACTGACGGAGAATTGCTGAAAAATGCACGTCCCACCGCCGCAAACCTGGAATGGGCGGTCAGCCTTATGATCGAACGGGCTTCGCTTATCAAAAAAAGGGATCCTATTCTATTTAAATGGGATTTATTGAATGAAGCGGTGAAGATCCATAAGGATGATATGGAAAAAAACCGCAGGATTGGAATCAACGCACTTGGGTTGATGCGCAGTAAAAGGAATATCCTGACGCATTGCAACGCCGGAATACTTGCGACATCCGCGTACGGAACGGCAACGTCGGTATTTTACGTCGGCAAGGAAAAGGGGATTGATTTCCATGTCTTCGCCGATGAAACCAGACCATGGCTTCAAGGTTCGAGGCTTACCGCATATGAGCTGATGGAGAATGATATTGAAGTAACCATTATAAGCGACGGAGCGGCGGCTCATATGATGGCCAGAGGTGAAATTGATGCCGTCATCACCGGATGCGACCGCGTGGCGTCCAATGGAGACACTGCAAACAAGATCGGAACACTCGGCCTTTCCATATGTGCAAAATATTACGATATTCCGTTTTATATAGCGGGACCATTGTCTACGATAGATATGAAAATCGATTCAGGAAAAGATATCTGCATAGAGGAACGCTGCGGAGATGAAGTGCTTGAATGCAAGGGAGTAAGGATAGCGCCTGAGGGAGCCCGGGCTAGGAACCCGGTATTCGATGTTACTCCGGCTTGCAACATAACGGCGATAATCACTGATGAAGGAATTGCGCTCCCGCCTTATTCGGATTCCCTAAAGAAGCTTTTCGGATTTTAACCATCCCAGGACCTTTTCATACATTTCATCAGGCGAGTCAACTCCGCGGGACAAATGTTCCATCGGGCAAAGTCCCGTACCGGCGCGGTTTTTTATAAAGGGAACCTCTTCAAGATAAATGCAATCTATTCCATATGATCCGAGAATGTCCTTGGCGGGCGTGCTGACAACTCTTGTGAATATGTTCTTGAAGCCGGCCTTGACGCATAGAAGTGCGGCGGCTTTGCCTATGACCTTGTCAGCCAGGCTTGAATCAGAATCAGACTTGAAATTCATTATATAATCAACCAAAGGCGCAACACCGCGTTTTTCGGATGACATGACAATACGGCCGCGGCTGGCTATAACACAGCTGTACGGGCCTTCGGAAAGCTTGGAAGAGGCTATGTCGAGGTTGATGTCATTAAACATGCGGTTATGATAACACATGCATGGATGTATTTGAAAGAGAAAATATATTTATGATATTCATAGGCTGCGCAGATTGATTGAATGAAACGCCAGCATTGTGGTATAATTACTTGCGCATCAGGAATGATGCATGATTTTTGAAAAGTTTATAGAGTGGCGCAGTATTCTAGTAGGTACTGTCGATGCTGAGGACGGGCTTAAAAATCCGTTAAAGAGCATATCGATGAAGTTCCTTGGGTTGGCCTGATACGCCCAGTTTTGGGTTGGCCCCGGGAGTTAAGGCTTTGGGGCGCCTTGCAATGGCATGCAGGGAGCGACCCCTTTGCCGTGGAGATTCCCGTAAAGTTAATGTGGCACCTTTTGGTAAATACAGGCTTACGGGAAGAAACCCTGTTCCGGAGCAATTCGGTTCAGTGTAGCTTGCCTTGAGCGGACTTGGCGGATTCAGGACAGATCGGCGTGCAAAGGCCAACGCGCGGCTGATTATCGCTTGATGAAATCAATTTCCGCAAAAGAGGATAGGTATCGATAAGGCCCTGAGGAAATCTCCTAGACTGTTCCAAAAGGAAATGCCGGGAGCATTGCAGTGTGGACTAAGTGGCAATCAGGCACCGCCAATGGCAACATGGCGGCTGCGATTATAATGGGAAACCGCCGTTCCGGCGACGGACGGTAAGCGCAGGGGAAAGCCAGCCTGACCTTAAGCCGCAAAATTTACTCACGGGATTGCCACTCTATTTATTTTTATCAAAATTCTTCTTATACTTAGCTTTGGGCAATGAGAGGAGCCACTTGGAAGAGCAACCAAGGCCAAACCTTAAAAAAAAGAATGGTTTCGCAAGGAAACCACGCAAAGCCGGCTGGATAATCGGTGTTACGGTTGTTTCATTCTTCTTGTCGGGAAGCCTGCTTCTGGCGTCTTCGAGCGCCCTTGACGGAGCAAGCGTATATCTGGCCGTAACCATTGTCCTTATAATTGTACTCATAGGAATTTTATTTGATATTATCGGCATTTCCGTTGCAGGTGCCAAGGCCGCTGTTTTTCATTCAATGGCCGCGAAAAAAATGTACGGAGCAAAGCATGCAATCTGGCTTGTAAGGAACGCGGACAAGGTTTCAAGCGTATGCAACGATGTAATAGGGGACATCTGCGGTGTAATAAGCGGATCTGCGAGCACATTGATCATTATTTCAATCATCGGCAACATGGAGAGCAATCCGAGTTCATGGCCAAGCCTTATAGTAAGCGGCGCGGTGGCGGCGCTTACCGTGGGCGGTAAGGCCATAGGAAAAACGGTTGCGATAAAAAAGGGCAACGAAGTTGTTTATAAGACGGGTGTTGTTCTCAGATTTTTGCTTGGCAAGAGAAAAAGCAATGAAACGACATGAAGGCAGACTTCTTGACGATATGAACATTCCGGAGGACATAAAGGGACTCGGATGGGATGAAATCGATATGCTTGGGGATGAAATCCGAAGCCTTCTCATCGAGCATGTGTCCAATAACGGCGGTCATCTTGCATCCAACCTGGGTTCCGTTGAGCTTACGATGGCTCTATTGAGGGTTTTTGATTTTAACAGCGATAAGATAATATGGGATGTAGGGCATCAATGCTATTCCTATAAAATACTTACAGGAAGAAAAGACATGTTCCCGACAATCAGAAAAAAGGACGGGCTCTCCGGTTTTCCTAAAAGAAGTGAAAGCAAGTATGATTTTTTCAACACCGGCCATAGCAGCACCTCGATTTCAGCCGCGCTTGGCTTCGCGAGGGCGGCCAGGCTCAGGGGAACTGAAGAAAACATCATTGCGGTAATAGGCGACGGCGCATTGTCCGGAGGGATGGCATTCGAGGCATTGAACGATGCGGGCGCATCAGGCGACAAGATAATTGTCATACTAAATGACAATGAAATGTCAATAACAAAAAATGTCGGGGGTTTTTCACAATATTTTTCCCGGCTGAGGTCAGCAAGAATATATTCGGGTGCAAATGTATCATTAAAGCGCAGAATAGAAAAACTTCCACTTATCGGGGAATTTCTGTCAAATAAGATCCACAAGGCAAAGTCTGCGGTAAAGTATCTGTTTTCACAGGGCATGCTGTTTGAGGAAATGGGCTTTCAGTACCTCGGGCCTGTTGACGGGCATGATGTGAAAAAACTGGAGATTCTTCTAAAAGATGCAAAGAAGATACCCGGCCCTGTTCTGCTGCATGTAATTACGATTAAGGGCAAGGGATACGAGAGGGCTGAAATTGATCCCCAGAATTACCATGGCGTATCGAAATTTGACTCGACCAATGGAATTTGCGATACCGGGGAACCATCGTTTTCATGTGAACTGGGGACCAGGCTGTCCGCCATGGCTGAAAACGACAGGGAAATCGTTGTCGTATGCCCGGCGGTTACTCTAGGATGCGGGCTGATCTCATTTGCCAGGAATTTTCCTGACAGGCTTTTTGATGTTGGCATTGCAGAACAACACGCAGTCACCCTGGCGGCCGGACTGGCCTGCGGAGGCATGAAGCCGGTTGTCGCCGGATATTCAACTTTCATGCAAAGGGCGTATGACCAGATTCTTCATGACATTTGCCTTATGAATCTTCATGTGGTTTTTACATTTGACAGGGCCGGGATTGTCAGCGGCGATGGTGCAACTCACCAGGGGATATATGATTTGTCCTATCTGGCCGCAATGCCGAATATCAGGATTTATGCGCCTTCGGGATTTGAAAAACTTGGAAAGCATCTGGACAACGCCATAAATAACCTGAACTGCCCTGTTGTGATAAGATACCCAAAGAATGAAATCATGGCTTACGGCCCGGATAATGATTTCAGGCCTGATGAGGTCGAATTGCTCAAGCCGGGCGGGGACTGCATCGTTTTTTCTTATGGAAGAATGCTGGCGGAGGCGCTGGAGGCGTCCGCGGTGCTTGAAACCTTTGGGTTGCAGTGTGCTGTCGCCGACCTTGTATGCCTGAAGCCTCTTGATATGGAGGGTATAAAAAAGCATTCCGAGGGAAAAAGGCTTGTTGCCTGCCTTGAGGATGTGATTGAAAGCGGAAGCTGCTCCCAAAGAATGGCCTTTGAATTCTTCAGGTCCGGAGCTGCCGTCAAATTTCTGGGAATGACGCTCCCGGAAAATTCCGGGATGGATGGATCCATTGAGGACATAATCGAGGGAGCGGGATTGAAAGGCATGCTTGCCGCACGAAGAATGCTGGATATGCTTGATTCATCGGGAAATGTGATATAACTTGCGCAACGACCGCTTTTTTATTGTTAAAATATAATATATAATGTAAAAAACTTCCGGGGGTTCATATGAGGGCAAACAGTTCCAAAAAAGAAAAGTTCAACAAGAAGATCCTGCCGCTTATTCTTCTTATGTTCGTTCCGCTGATTATGTATTTCCAGACCATATATTATGATGATGTAATTACAAAACCGACTTATGTACAATCAGAATCTTATAACGATTTATTCTCATTCTATAAATCAATAGCGATTTATATAGTTGCGGCAATGTCTGTTTTGTTTTATTTTTTATTTACCAAAAGAGATAAGATGGAGCTTAGGAAGGAACGGATGAAATACTATATCCCCGCAGCCGTCTATGCGGTTTTCATTCTGATATCAACGATTTTCGCAATATACCCGAGGGCGGCTATATTCGGCACATATGAAAGATATGAGGGGGCTTTGATCCTGATTTCTTATCTTTTATTAATGGCATATGCAGTTGAGGTTATCAGAAATGAAATGGACATAAAATACATTATGTATGCATTTCTTGTCACGACAACAATAATTTCTGCCATCGGCATTCTTCAATTTTTCCGTTTGGACCCATTCCTTTTGCCTGTATTCAAAAAGCTGATAGGAATACCGGAAACAGCGGACATCGAGGCGACTTTCGGCAACATGGCTTACTCAACATTGTACAACCCAAATAATGTGGGGCAGTTCTCGGCGCTTACCGTTCCGGTCGTTGCGGGATTGGTGATGGCAGTTAAAGAAAAGGGGTGGAAGATATTTGCGGCTGCAGTACTTGTGCTTGATCTATTTCTGGCCGTAGCCAGCAAATCAAGCAATGCTTTCGCAGGACTGATTGCCGGCGGACTTGTTCTCTTTATATTAATGGCTGCAAACCTTGTTCCAAGAAAGAAAAAATGGAGGATCATACTCGGCGTGATGCTCATTGCCGCAATTTTAGGTGCGGCCGGTATGATTGCTGTAAATTATAACAGGAGCATAAACAGCAGGTTTGTGCAAAGTGAACTCAAGTCAATAAAACCTGATAAAGACGACATATATTTTTATAATATTGAGTACAAACCCGATAATATAAAAATCATAACAAACCAAGGCGCCTTTAATCTTTCATATATGAGCTCGGGAATTGCATTTTTTGACGGAGAAATGAATTTTCTTGATTTCAAGCAAAACGGGAGTGATATAACATTTGAAAAGGAACCATATAAATCCATATTCAAAGTTACGATTGAAACTCAAAACACACTTACACTTTATGCAAAGCGCGCCAACGGATATTCGCAGCTTGAGGTGATATTTGACAATGAGAAATTTCTTGGCATCAGGGGAACGGGAGGCATTGTAATCCGGGAGGTAATGGAAAACCAGATGCCCGTCAGGTTCCGGGGCCTCGAGACAATTGCTTCCAGGAGAGGATATCTCTGGATAGTGTCGGCGGCACGTTTCGATGAGGTTATTTTCGCAGGGGCTGGGCCTGACAATTTTCTATACTGGTTTGAGCAAAACGATATCATCGGAAAGCTGAACATGCTGCACAGGGCGCAGATCCTGGCCGATAAACCGCACAACTGGTTCATTCAGATCGCAGTCCAGACCGGCCTTTTGTCACTTGCGGCATTTCTTGCACTTACGGGAATTTATTTTGTCGTTTCTTTCAAAAACCTGGGTTTTAGAAGAAAAAAATCATTTTATGAATTACTGGGCACCGGACTTCTTGCAGGCACGGCCGGCTATATGGCTTCATCCTTCTTTGTTGACAGTACTGTGGGTGTAACACCGATATTCTATGTTTTAATAGGGATTGGCATAGTCTGCAACGAAGCAATGCAAAAGGCAAAGGAAAAGGACAGGAATCTTTTACAGGGAAAAAGACCTAAAGCCTGAATCTTTTGATTACCTCAAGTTCACCCGACATCATTTTCAAAAAGTCCAATATAACCGGGTCCCTTGAAAGCATTATGGCGGTCTCAAGGACTTTCAGCCTGAAAATGCCCCTGATATAAATATCCTGCATATCAGTGAAAAGAAGAGGGCAGGTTCCAAGAGCCCGCGGGTCAAAATCAACGAAAATGCGCCCTGATGAATCCACGAATGGAAAGAGGGGAAATATGCGGCAGGAGACAGGCCTGAGGGACCTGCTGCAGATTCCTGTGCAATAAAGAATCCTGATCTTATTGCCTGATACCGCTATCTCTGAGTCCTTGATTTCAAAACCGTGATTGTGCAAGGACAGATAATCTTCCTCATGTGGAAAAAGAAGCATGCCCTTGCCGTTGTTTTCGCAGCATTTGCGGGAACAAAGAAGGCCGCAGTCGAAAAGCATCGGCTCCATAATGGATGTCTTTTTATAAAGTTCTTCGTAAAAATTTATATAATCGGTCATTTCGCTCATAAATTTCTGGAAATTCAATTTATACATAATATAACACAACATATTTATTTTGCACACTTTGCAGTTTTATGATAGAATTTTTTTAAACTAAACCATTTTAAAATATTGTTAAAAAAACCGGGTACTGGCGAAGGAAGTGCAGCATGGCTAAAAAAGTACAAACTGATGAATATGCAAAGAAAAAAGCTATCAAGCTTGTGGTTCTTCATATAAGGAAAAAACTGGAGGAAGCCGGCGAGGAAGCCAGGGCACTCGAAAAATGGTTCACCGACATGGAAACCCTCCTTGAACAAAAGGACGAGGATTTTGAAATACACAAGTATTATGAGATGCGCCGTTCGCTGAAC
>JAFGQE010000032.1 GCA_016935835.1 Clostridia bacterium
AATAGCTTTGAATTCTCGGCCTCCACCAGTTCGCGGGGAGCCTTCGCGATGAAATTGGGGTTGCCCATCCTGCCGTTAGCCCTCGCAATCTCATTGTCTATCCTGTCTGCCTCGGCCTTGAGCCTTTCAATTTCCCTGCCTATGTCAATCAAATCCGCAAGAGGCATGAATATGGTTGCTCCGTCCATAACCACGGAAACCGCATTCGGAGGTATTCCTTCCTCGTTCTCCCGGACGGCTATGCCCGATGCCCCGGCAAGCTTAATGAAATATGCTTTGGCATTTGTCAGGATTTCCCCGGTCCTTTTGTTTTTTACAACGAATATCATCCTGGCTTTTCTTGATGGTGGCACATTCATTTCCGCCCTTGCATTCCTGATTCCGCGGATGGCGCCCATAACCAGGGCCATCGCCTCCTCTTCCCTGCCATAGTCAAGCCCTTCATCGTATCCTGGCCATTTTGAGATCATTATGCTTTCATCGGAGCCAAAGAGTCCAAGGTAAATTTCCTCCGTTATAAAAGGCATGAACGGATGAAGCAGCTTCATCGAGTCCCCCAGGACCTTGTTCAGCACAAACTGCGCCTCAAGCCGGCCCTCGCTGTCATGGTCGTACAGCCTTGGTTTTGCCAGCTCTATGTACCAATCGCAGAATTCCTCCCAGATGAATTCATATACTTTCTGCAGCGCGATGCCCAGTTCGTATTTACCGAGATTATCCGTCGCCTCGCGGACCGTATTGTTGAGCCTCGAGAGAATCCACTTGTCTGCTTCCGTGAATCTGGCTTTGTCAATTTTTGTAAAATCAGGCTCGTCATCGAAGTTCATGAGGACGAACCTTGCCGCATTCCATATTTTATTGGCGAAATTCCTTCCGGCCTGCAGCTTCTGGTCGGACAGCCGCAGGTCGTTGCCCGCCGCGCTTCCCGCAAGCAATGCATACCTCAGCGCATCCGTTCCATAATGCTCGATTACATCGAGCGGGTCGATTCCGTTGCCCAGTGATTTGGACATCTTCCTGCCAAGCTCATCCCGTATGAGACCGGTGAACATCACGTGTCTGAAAGGTATCTCCCCCATGTGTTCAAGACCCGAGAAAATCATCCGGGCGACCCAGAAGAATATGATGTCGTATGCGGTTACAAGCACGTCCGTTGGATAGAAGTAATCGAGCTCGGGGGTTTCGTCAGGCCATCCCAGCGTCGAGAAGGGCCAGAGCGCCGAGCTGAACCATGTGTCGAGCGTATCCTCGTCCTGTCTTATCGAAGTCCCCTTGCAGTACGGGCATATTTCCGGCGTCTTAGCCTGAACTATCGTCGCGCCGCAGCCGTCGCAGTAGTAAGCCGGTATCCTGTGCCCCCACCACAATTGCCTTGATATGCACCAGTCCCTTATATTCTCCATCCAGTTCAGGTATATCTTGATGAATCGGGCGGGAATGAAATCTATGTCCCCGTCCTTGACCGCGTCTATGGCGGGACCGGCAAGCGGCGCCATCCTGACGAACCACTGCTTTGATATCAACGGCTCTATGACCGTGCCGCACCTGTAACAGGCCCCTACGTTATGCACGTGCCTATCTGTCTTTTCGAGAAGGTCCAACGCTTGCAGATCGGCTATTATCCGCCTGCGGGCCTCATATCTGTCAAGGCCGGCGTATTTCCCCGCCCTTTCGCTCATCGAGGCGTCGTCGTTTATTACCTTGATGATCTCGAGACTGTGCCTCATTCCTATCTCAAAGTCGTTCGGGTCGTGGGCAGGCGTCACCTTGACCATGCCCGTGCCGAATTCCATCTCTACATAATCATCGGCGACAATCGGTATTTCCCTGTCCATAAGCGGCAGGACCACGGTTTTTCCAACCAGGTCCGCGTATCTTTGGTCCTTTGGATTGACCGCGATTCCCGAATCGCCGAGCATGGTCTCCGGCCTTGTCGTGGCAACGGTTATGAACCCGCCGTCCTTCAGCGGGTACTTTATATGCCAAAGGCTGCCTTCCTTTTCATCATACTCGACCTCGGCATCGGAAATAGAGGTACTGCACACCGGGCACCAGTTTATGATTCTTTCGCCTTTGTAAACCAGGCCTTTGTCATACAGCTTAATGAAAACCGCCGTAACGGCCTTCGAAAGTCCCTCGTCCATGGTGAACCTGAGCCTGTCCCAGTCGCAGGAGCTACCGAGCTTCTTAAGCTGCTCAATGATCCGCGACCCGTATTTTTCATTCCATTCCCAGGCTCTTTCCAGGAATCCCTCCCTGCCGACATCCGCCTTGGTCAGCCCTTCCTCCTTCATTGCCTCGACAATCCTGGCCTCGGTCGCAATGCTGGCATGGTCGGTGCCCGGAAGCCACAGGGCCGAGTATCCCTGCATCCTTTTCATCCTGATGATGACATCCTGCAGCGTATTGTTGAGGGCATGCCCCATGTGAAGCTGCCCCGTGATATTCGGCGGTGGAATCACTATTGTGAAGGGTTTCCTGTCCTTGTCTACAACGGCATGGAAATATTTCCTCTCAAGCCACTTGTTGTAAATGGCCTCTTCTATATCCTTAGGTTCATATGTCTTTCCCGGTATCCTCATCATTCGTCTCCTTATCTGAACGCATATAATATTATCAGCATGCCCGGCAGGAAAACTACGCTTCCCGCCAGCTTGACCTTGACAATAGCCTTTTGCATCCGCAGCCTTTGCAATGTCTCCTCATCCGTCCGCAGATTCACAACCTGCTTCTCCGCCATGCCGCGGGCCTTTGCTATCGGCTTGGCGGCGAACACAATCCCCGCCCCTGACACAGCCAGCAGAATCCCCATGATCTTCAGAAACAAATCCATCGCCATTCCTCCGTCATCCCCCGCAATTTGTGTCAAAAACCCCAGGGGTTTTTGACACGCCATGCTCATTCCGCACCCGGGTCAAGGAATCACGATGATGCCTTGACCAAAAAAAAGCTTTCCATCCATTGGACGAAAAGCTTCGCGGTGCCACCAAATTCAATTCCCGCATTTGCACGGGAACACTCATAGCCTTAACGCGGCCGGCGCCGGATCCTACTGCCGTTCAAATCCGGAGCTTGCGGGCGACCTTCCCTGACTTTATGCCTGGAAACACTTTCACCTTGACGTTTCCTCTCTGCTAGGCTCCGGTCCGGTACTCCTCCCGGTCATCGCTGTTAATACAATTATACGTATAAAATCCTCTTTGTCAATTCAGATTCGGCTGATTTGCCGGGCATAAGGCTCCGGGATGATATATAATTTATCCATGTCCGCAAGGACCGCCGATATTTGCATGAAGGGTGACGGATATGAAAAAACTTGTGCAGGCGGGCTGGGAACTGTCCGTCGAAGGGTTCGTTGAAACCGAAAGCGAAACAAAATCGTGGAAATTGTATTCAGTAAATTCTTTCCATGATGATCATGGCATCCTTGAAAGGCGCGATTATTTCGAAAACAAAAGTCCAAAAATCCTCAATATACGCCGGATTCTCAGCGTTTTTGAAATATCCGGCAGACCGACAAGGATACTGTATCAAAAATCCGCATGGTGCCGCGAGAACAAAACCACTGATTGCCCCGCCAAAACCCCGCTGTTCATCTCATCGAGGGGCGCCCGGACCACGGCGGATTTCAATCCTTTCGTCATCATAGAAACCGACGAAGGCCAGTGCGCCTTCCATCTTATGCCTGTGGGAGACTGGGAAATCGGCGTAAACTCAACCCCTGATGGAATTATACGGATTTCGATGGGATTAAGCAGTGAAAATCTGAATTTAAAGGTAAGTCCGTTCCAAATGATCACCCTGCCGGCAATACTAGTCCACAATTCCTCATCGAAGGATGAATACGAAAACGCCGAAAGCTTGCACGGATATCTGAACTCAAGGCATTTCAGGCACCGGGGCCGGATTCCGGTCCCTTACAACAGCTGGTTCTTTGATTTTGACAAATTCACTTCTAAAGACCTTAGGGAGCAGGCGGACCGGGCTTTTGAACTTGGAATGGAGGCGTTCATAGTTGACGCGGGCTGGTACGGGCCCTCCAACGACGACTGGGCCCGGGCGGCCGGCGACTGGCGCGAAAAGACAAGCGGAGCTTTCCTCGGCAGGATGAAGGACTTCTCGGACTACATAATCTCGAAAGGAATGCGCTTCGGTCTCTGGATTGAACCTGAGAGGTTCTGCGCGGGAGTCCCCGCGCTTTTTGAAAACCCCGGTTTTTTCATAGAGGCCGGGGAAGGAAACCACTATCCCCGGCTTGACGACCCTAAGGCCGCCGGGTTCATTTATCTTACTATATCGCGCCTGATAACCGAATACAATGTCGGCTGGCTGAAGCTCGACTTCAACTTTTCCCTGGGCGGGGATCCGTCAGGAAGCAATTTTTATTACTATATCAAGGGCCTGCACTCCTTGATGGACAGGCTCAGGGCTGATTTTCCGAATGTTATCCTCGAAGGCTGCGAAAGCGGCGCCATGCGCTTCGGTCATGAAACCGCAAAACGTTACGACGTGCACTTTCTCTCCGACAATGTCAATCCCGCCGATGCACTGGGCATTTTCAAAGGAGCTCTCCTCAGGATGCCTCCATCGATAATCTACAAATGGATTGTTTTGAGGGAAATCGCCGGCATACCGCAATACGGCCGCCCCCTTACGGAAGCTCCCGGCAGGCTTATAACCCCCCGCGGCGCAACATGGGAATCGTTCGAAAGCTTTGACATTTCTTTCATGTGCTGCCTCGCCGTATCGGGACACCCGGGTTTCAGCGGCGATCTGCGCGGGCTTTCGAAGGAAAATTCGGAGATATTGAGGAAATACATAGGATTTTACAAGGAATACGGGGATTTTATCAGCAATTGTTCCGCATATTTATATGGCGGGAATGGCGGCGACTGCGACCCGGGATGGGTATCCTACAGGTTTGAAAGCCCCGGGCGTGATGAGAACCTGTTGTTCTGCTTTAGGCTTTCATCTGAAAAACCCATATTTTCATTGAAGCTGAAAGGACTGGATGAAAGCAGGGACTATAGTATCCGCGATGTCTTCGGCGTAGAACGGACAATTACAGGCAGAGCTATTGCCGAAGGTCTTCCCGTACGGGTTGAAAAGAATTTCAGCGCTTTGCTTCTCATCGTCAAGCCCGCCTGACTACCTGGGATCAGTAATATTCAGCCCTTATTGACAGATTTCCCGGGCCTGTTTCAAAATGAACCGGTTCTCCCGGCACCGCCGCCGCTTCAATGGACAGTCTGCGGCCTTTCGCCGAGAATTTAAAAAGTTTTCCATCTCCTGTTTCCATGGGAATCCATATTTCCGCACGGCAGCCTTTGGGTATCGAGACATTGGCATCAAATGAACCTTTTCCCGCTTCAAATGATACCGAAACAGGACCCCGCGCCGACGGAACGGTTGCCCTTGCATATTCCAGACCGCATGGATCAGGCTTGACGCCTATTCGCCTATAACCCGGTTCAAGCGGAAATATCCCCGCGACATACCGGTATAGGGCTGCGGCCGCTCCTCCCGACCAGGCGTGGTTTCTGGTCCCCAATATTTCAAAATCCTCCCACAGCGTGGAATCCCTGTTCATGACCAGGGGTCCGTATCTGTCCCTGATCCGGGATATCGCTTCCCTGCCGTAGCCCGCCCTGAACATTCCCTCGACTATATAACCCTCCATGTAGGGTGTTGCGTTCCTGACATTGCGCAAAACCGACAGGATCCGTTCATGTTCGTCCTCCCTCGCAAGCCCTGTGAGCAAGGCCATGCCATTCGCCCTGTCGTCACAGATGCTTCCCGACGAACAGCAGCTTCCCGTCCAGTAAAGTTTCCGGAAGGATTCCTTCAGCCTTTTTTCAAGAGCCAAAAAGAACTCCATGTCATTTACCCTGCCCAGGATACCGGCCATCGACCGCGCCGCCATGACCGCGCTGTAATACCATGCATGCAGGATGACCGGCTTGTCAATGTTCTTCCCGTGGTCGTACCAGTCCCATGAGCCTTCCCTGTTCACGACCGCACCGTCTGCGTCGATTTCCCACATCAGAAGATATGCCCTGACCGCATCATAGCTCATCTCAATGACACCCATGTCCCCGCTGTGCATGTAATAACTCATAATCATGCCTTCCATGCCGACTGCATTGAGAGACTGTGAAGGCAGCTCCGCGCAATGCGCCCCGGGGACATTTCCCCTTAGTATGTCGCCGGATTTCCACATGATGAAATCCCTTATCGCCTTTTTGGCAAGCATGTCGGAGCTCCTGCCCAGTATATAGAAAGCCTGTGGAACCTGGGAGCTGACATCCCCGATCCACTGCCCCCGCTCCCTGTCCGGACAGTCCATGAAATTATCCCTCATGCAGGTGTAAAGTGTTCTTGCGGCCTTTTCAGCCAACCTGTTCAGCAAAGGGTCGCCGCATTTGAAATCCCCCTCGAAACCACAGTCATATCCGGTTTCCCTGTACATAAGTTTCATGACGGACAATTCAGGCGGAAACTCATATATTACGCTTTCCCCGAACAGCCATCCGGGGAATTCGAATTCCTGCGGGCCGCCGCAGGTCATATATTCAAGCCTGTGGCCCCTGTAAACATTGTTCTCATCCCCGTTGCCGCCCCTGACCATGTACCTGTCCGTGCAGACATCCAACTTAAGACCCCCGGGAGAATCAACCATGAAATACGGTGATATCTGCGCTGCGTATGGCAGGCGGGCAATCACGACGGTTCCCTCCGGAGTCTTTTTAGTCTCAATGTCCGGATAGTCCTTCAGACCGTAATCCTTCCATTGGGGAACGGGTCTTTGAAACAATTCGCCCCATGGTCCGCACGGGCAGGCGCCCATTTCGACGGCGTTTGCAAATGATTCCGGCGGGACCGCGAACATGCCCACGGGGCATTTCCCGGCATCATATCCTATGTTATGCCCTGCGTAGAGATATGATGGCAGGGGCCCGCCGGTTTTTTGAAATGCAGGGTGTCGTCCCGCCGCCCAGGTTGAATCCCCGGCAACGACAAGTCCGTCTATTTCCGCCTGAAAAAGCAACCCTCCCATTCCGCTGTCAAGGCTGTTGCGTCCCTGGTTGCCCCAGTACCATGCCAGAATTGAGATTTTGTTGAGGCCTTCCTTCAGATAACCCTTTATATCGACCGAATCGTAATAGCCTGCCCCCGGCCATGGACCCCGGTTGAGGCCACCGTCTCGCACGGTGGCCATGCCGTTTATGCAAAGGAAATACCTGCTGTCCACGGCTATGAATGCAATCGCCGAGCAGGGTTCGCATTCAAGCAGGAATTCCTTTTCGAAGATTGTCCAGGAATCCGGTCCGACCGATGAAAAAGCCCGGATCCAACGGGCTTTCCAATCTTTTTTTTCAATAAGATCCACCATGGCAGGTCTTTTTTCGCTTTCTTTCATCATGGCCTCGCATCGACAATCATTCCGTCTCCCGTAACAAACTGGTTGGAGAATGGATAAAAATGTTTTTCCCTTGGCATGATCGGTGTCCGCGCGAGCCTTTGCGGATAATCCCCGGGCTGCCAGAAATCCACGGTCATTTCCCTGAATTCCTTCAGCAGGCCCTCATATCCGGCCCGGCCCGCAAGATTTTCATATTCATCGGGGTCGCCATCCATATCGTACAGCTCTTGCGAACCGTCGATATAATAGCAGTATTTCCATTTGCCGTCGCGGTACATGCAGCCCGCCATATGGGTCGCCCTCAGTACCGCGCTTTCGCAGAAAATGCCTTCCCTGGCGGGTTTTTCGTTATATTCAAGAAGCGGAAGAAGACTAATGCCATCGCAGGAGCCCGGGATCCCGATGCCCGCAGCGTCGCACAGTGTCGGAAACATATCCAAAAGGCCGGCGATCTCATAGTTCCTGGTTCCCGGGGCCGTCCTGCCGGGCCATCTTATTATGAACGGCACCCTTGCGGACGCATCGAAGAAGAGCGTCTTCTGCCATGTGCCGTGTTCGCCGCACATCTCGCCATGGTCGGACGAATAGATTACAATCGTATTTTCGGAAAAGCCCAGATAACCAAGCGTCTCAAGTATTCTTCCAATGGCGTCGTCGACCCATTCCACGCAGCCGTAATATGATTCCTTGGCACGCAGCTGGATGTCAAAATCCTTTCCGTAGTGATGACCTGTCTCGTTGTGTGCAACGGCTTCCCTGATGAATGGAACGGCCTGCTCCATCCAGCCCGAAGGAACATCGGGCAGGCTGAGCCTTCCTGTATAATTATTAAAATATTTCGCAGGGGGCTTGATCGGGAAATGCGGCTTGTCGAAATGAACGCTTAGCATGAAGGGCTGTTCCGGATGGGCGCTCTTATGAATCTGAAGCCATTTGCATGCCTCGGCGACGCATATTTCCGTCTGCGTGAGCTCTATGGGCATTTCAGAGGGTCCCGAATTGGCAAGGACGTCCCCCAGGCCGTTTATTCCGAACTCCGGCCTTCGTCCAGGGTCGGGCTGATGTCCCTGGCCGTAAAGGTCCCCGTAAGGCCTTTGCTGGTAACCGTGGTATTGCCCGCCGTTGAAATGCGCCTTTCCGATGAGGCATGTCCGGTATCCTCCCGCTGAAAGAACTCCCGGGAGGGTGGTGGAGCCGGCCTCCATTATATGCATATTGTCATATATTCCCAGATTCCTTGAATACCGCCCTGTTATGAGCGAAGCCCTGCTTGGCACGCACAGAGGATTTTGACAATACATGTTGTCGAATACAACGCCTTCTGATGCGAGGCTGTCCAGGTTCGGCGTGCGTATATCCCGGTTTCCGGCGCATCCAAGCACATGCGGACTATGCTGGTCGGAAAGAATAAAAAGGATGTTCGGTCTTTTTTCCATATTCCCCTCCCGGGGTTGCTATTTGAACGGCGTATATTTCATTCCGTGGCTTGCCGCGACGGCATCGTTTGTCAGCATGCCGTTATAGGTGTTGAGGCCGAGCTTAAGCGCTTTGTTTCCCCCGAAGGCCACCAGTTTCTTGTCAGCCACAAGCGCGATGTACGGAAGCGTGGCGCCCTCAAGGGCCTTCGTGGATGTTCTTGGCACCGCCCCGGGCATGTTGGCGACGGAATAATGGACAACGCCGTGCTTGACATAGCTGGGGTTCTCATGAGTCGTAGCCCTGTCGATTGTTTCTATGGAACCGCCCTGGTCTATGGCAACATCCACTATGACCGAGCCATTCTTCATTGTCCTGACCATATCCTCGCTTACGAGCTTGGGAGCCTTGGCCCCGGGGACAAGCACCGCGCCTATAAGAAGGTCGGCTTTCCTGACCTGCGCCGCAATCTCGTATTCATTCGAATACAATGTGTTTATGCGGCCTTGGTAAAGCTCATCTATCCAGGCCAGCTTCACGGGATTGATATCCATTACCGTCACCTTCGCACCAAGGCCGACTGCTATCCTCGCAGCGCTTTCCCCGACGGTTCCGGCTCCGATTATAAGTACTTTGCCTGCTTCAACCCCCGGGCTTCCGCCAAGAAGTATCCCCCTGCCCCCCTTGTATTTCAAAAGAAGGTCGGCGCCGACCTGAACGGAAAGCCTGCCGGCGATCCTGCTCATCGGTATGAGAAGCGGAAGGGACCCGTCGTCAAGCTGTACGGTCTCATAGGCGATGCCAGTGATCTTCCTCTCCAGAAGGGACTTGGTCAGTTCGACCGATGAAGCCAGGTGAAGGTAAGTAAATAAAATCTGCCCTTCCCTGAGCATTTCGCACTCTGACGGCTGGGGTTCCTTGACCTTGACAATCATATCGGCGCGTCGAAAGACTTCCTGCGCCGTATCCACTATCTCCGCCCCGGCCTCCGCATATTCTGAATCCAGGAATCCGCTGCCCTCGCCCGCGCCGCTTTGCACAAGGACGCTGTGTCCCCTTATTAACAGCGAGGAAACCCCCGCCGGGGTGGCGGACACCCTGTTCTCATTCGTCTTGATTTCACCGGGTATTCCAATAACCATATCTTTACCTCCTATACCGATTTGTACCGGCCATATATCCCAGAACCATTATATACCTTGCTATGTCCAAGGTAAATTGCCCCGGCTTCAGATTGCACGATCTCTTCCCGAAGCATCACCGGAATGCCTCGTATCAAAGAGTCCCTGCAAGCTTGGCAACAAAATTCCATATGAAGCTTCCGTTTTTGGGGCATGATGCAAAATTTTTCATATGCAGTTGCTAAATCCCTCCGTTTTGTTGTATAATTCATTGCACGGCAACGGGGTGTGGCTCAGCTTGGTAGAGCGCTTGGTTCGGGACTAAGAGGCCGCTGGTTC
>JAFGQE010000033.1 GCA_016935835.1 Clostridia bacterium
TCTTTCACATAGCTTCCGCTTCCCTTGATGCGTCTGATCAGTTTTGCAAGCTCGAGTTCCTTGAATGCCCGGCTGGCCGTTATCCTGCTTACTCCAAAAGTCTGCATTATCGCGTTTTCAGACGGAAGCCGGGTTCCGCCTGGGAGCTCGCCGGATAGAATCATTTTCTTATAATGATGGAATATCTTTTCATATAAAGGCGTTTTGTTATTATTCATTATTACTCCCAATGCCGTGGTTTGACATATTTCATTGTGTTTGCTATACTCGATTCGAATATGATATATCAACATTATTATATCACAGAATCTGATATAACAATAGCATATCCGCTTAGAAATGAGGGTGAGTATGAAACAAACAAAAGGATTCTGGAGCAGACAGAAGGCTGAAGGATACATCACCAATAAACAAAAATTCCAGCTTGCATTCCCCCAGATGCCCCTTGCGATCAGCAATGGCCTGATACACAGCGCATACATAAAATTCTATACGGACATCATTGGCCTTGACATTGAATACGTTGGAATCATCTGGCTTCTGTTTGGGATTTGGAATGCAGTAAATGACCCGATGATGGGGGTATTCATAGACCGGTTCAAATACAAGCCCAAAAGAGGCAAATACACCTACCTTCTTAAAGTAACTGCGCCCATAACGGTTTTGTCATCGGCCGCCATGCTGTATGCGCAGCCGGGATGGCCGACATGGCTGATATTCGGATTCCTGACAATTTTGCTTTTTATATTTGACACCACCCAGACAGGATATTCCATTTCATACGGAAACTATATACTCGTTGCGGCGGCCTCAAATGAAGAACGACTGGATGTTTCGGTAATCCATATGTATGCCGGGCAACTCGGCGCATTCCTTTCAATGATCATACCGACGCTGCTCCTTGTCGGCGATGTCAACCCCACCCTTGTGGTAGTGCTTTTCACGGCTGTAATCCTTGTTAATTCACTTCTGTATTACTTTGCACTCAAGCCGCTGAAGGAATCGCCCGCAATGTTCCGGGATATCCGGACCGATGAAGGCAAGCTGGTCGAACAATTGAAACGCGACGCAAAATCATTGATTAAATCACGGCCTTTTGTTGCATATCTTATATATCAAATCATAGGCAGGGGGGCCACGATAATTCTTTTTACACAGCTATTGTACATGGCTGATCATGTCCTTGGAATGAAAGGGATACAGACCACGCTGCTGGATGTAGTTCCGGGGCTTGTAATGTTTCTTTTTCTGCCGCTGTTTCCAAGGATCAGCAAAATTACAGGCATGAGAAATCTACTGATACTGGCTTCCATCCCTCTCGGGCTGTCATATATGGCATTGTATTTTGTCAATGGTTTCTGGCCGGCGATGCTTGTGTATATTTTCATAATTGTATTTACCAATGTAAATGTTGTGGGCGGGCCGTTGTTCGGAGCAATCATTGACGAGGATGAAAGAAGAACAGGAACAAGGAAAGCGGGGCTGTTCACTGGAATGAATGCATTGCTGACCATACCGGTCGGAGGTCTGCATACAATGATATTTACATCAATACTTGCCTTCTACGGGTTTGCGAGCGGTGCCGGGGAACAATCAGAAACAGCGATTTTTGGAATCAGGATGGCATCGTCGTTCCTGCCGGGTATATTGATAATACTTGGAATGATACCGTTGTTCTTCATGTCGATCAATAAGAAGGTTGAAGCGGAGCTTTCTGATTTTTCCGTACACATGCATCGTTTGAACGGGGAAAGACACGCAGGGAAAGAAGATGAAGAATAGCTGATGCGAGCGGAGGAAACGATGAATTCAAAACGCAGGACATCATGGGACGCCGACAATACATTTCTCGCAAAAAGAGTTCCATTGGGCAAGACATGGGTTGTTGATTTGAGGAATTCAACTTCAGCCGAGATCCTTTTCATGAGGACGTTCCAGGGAATGGTCAATCGAAATGAAGCACGCATGTACTTGATAAATTCCGACAGTTCCCAATTCGGCCCGGCCGACAGATTCTGGATTGAAGAGTATGAGCGGCAGGGTTGGGTTGACATTGAAGGATATCTGACCAGGGATGAAGCATTGGCAAAATTTGGTTCCGAAATCAGCGGGTATGTCGCCGCAACAGAGAAAGAGCCATGGACGATCCATGCCGCGGCTGTTACGGCCATATTAAAGAATGGAATCGTGGCGCCTGATAAAGTGGCTTGCGACCTGAAGGACATGGGTTGGAACGAACTTGACGACATGCGCGGGCGTTGGAGCGATGCGGTTTCCGCATACAATGATATGGTTAATGAGCACAGGGATGACCTTGCTTACCCCGGGCTTGCCCTTCTCCGCCCAAGCGAGGGTTTATGGGATTTCATAGTCCAGCAGCAGATAATGCCTGTATTTTCCAGGCCAAAGCATGACACATGGGAAGGCGTAGCCCGGATAATGGATACATATCCTGCTAAAAAAATTCTTTACGGATATGTTTCCGATGATACAGTGGAAGAGGAAATTGCCGTTGAAAGGGCATCGTCAACAGGCAAGTATTTGGTGCCGACGAGCAATGTCAGCAATCTGTCGTTTCATTCGGCGGTACTGGGCAACTCGCCTTTGAAGTCCGTAAAAAAGAATAGGAGACGCATACCCGGATTGGACGCGTCCAAAGTGAACGTGGCAATAGCCATTACCGACGGCGACAACCTGCAGGTGCCCATCCTTCAGTATCCCACGGGAAAATTCTGGAATACAAAAGAACGGGGAGTGATGCCGCTTGGCTGGAGCATGGGTGTCAGCCTGTCGACCCTTGCACCCGGGATATGGGAGTATTATCGAAACTCCATCCGGCCGAATGATGAAATCGTGTCAATAATGGGCATAGCTTATGTCCATGCATCAACCCTTCCGGAGCCCGGCGAGTATTTTGGGGCGACTTTTTCATCAATGGCCGACATGGGGCTGCATACACTTTGGTCGCTGGACAGCTCGCTGACCATAACGGACGAACCGTTGTGGGATATACTTGAAAGCGCTCCTTCAAGAAGGGCCCTGAAGGGCGTCCTGGTTGGCTATGGACCTAGCATCGACAAGGCTTTTCGACGGGATACGGGGACACCGGTCATGATTACCCAGAACGGATACTCGGAGGACGCCGAGAGAATAAAGGAGCGGATAGAAGCCATGCTGGCGATGGAGCCTTCCGAACGCTCGCCGGTAAACTTTCTTATGGCAACCAACTGGAGCACCAATGCCGGGGAATTATATAGGACACTTAAGCCTCTCGAAGAAAAGGGCGTAAGATTCCTGATTCCGGCGCAGGCCCTTTCGATGATGCCTAAAATACAGGGGATGGCGAAATCATCCGTCGAAATTGCGGCGGAACCCGGAATGTGCCTGCCTGTAGGGTCTGTGAAAAAGTTTGGATCCCCCATATTAAGCGCGCCTACCCTTGCCGAGATAAACAAGCCGATACAAAATCCCATCTCAATCAAAATAGAGGGTCCGGTTGAGGGCAGACCTGATGAAGCCATCGCATTCATCGCCAGCGTGGAAATCAATACGAATGAGATAGCCAGGGATTTTCTTAATAACCGGGTGCTTCCGGTTGTCGAAGGGTATGGGCTGAGCGAGGAATTTGCAGAATTCGCCTGGATGAAACTTGAGGTTTCTGATATCAATTTGGTCATTCCGTTATCTGAAAACGCGACAATTGAAAACATTGACATAGAAGCTGAAGGTACAAAAGCATCGGCATGTGCCGCGGGCGGCTCCCTGCGAATTGTTTTGGAAGCCTTCACCGCTGATTCCCGTTCGACGGGACCCGAAGTCAAGGCCTCTGTAAAATTATCGGTTAACAGTACAAATGAGACAGCAGGTGAAAGCATAACCATGAATCCGGAGTCAGTTGCATTTGATTTTGTATTAACCGTAGGGATCGGAAAGGAAAAAGGTCCGCTGGTAGGCGGCGTCAAAGGCAAAATGGCCGGGGTCGGAGCCCGTAAGCTGATTGAAACTCCATTAAAGAAACAGAAATAGCAAACAGAAAAACCAACGGCGTGTCAAAAACCTCTAGGGTTATTGACGCACTGAATCGATGGGAAAGTGAAGAAACAAAGACAATCAGCTTGTTTTGTAGCAGGCTTTTAATGTTTGACTAGAAAAATACATGAAAAAAGCTTCCAAAAAGCGTGTCAAAAACCTCTGGGGTTTTTGACACAGTTTGCGTTAGGCAGGGTATGATTGACGGGTGGGGGAGGGCATGATAGACTTTTTAAGTATCAAACCTTTTTTGTGCAACAGTGTTCTTTGAAGATTATAAAATACACATGGATTCAGGGCATATTCTGAATGCGCTGTCGTGCAAACGGGATATCCGAAAATACCCGTTGAGTCAGTGTCCTGCTTGTGATTTGGAGGATTTACAGTGAAAAAAAAGATATCGCTCCTGCTTTCAATCTCTCTTTCCCTCTCGCTGCTATTCGTGCAGCCTGCCGCTGCAATGACAATGCAGACCCCCTATCCTTCCGGTACGGCACAGCTGATTTCCACGGAGAATACCCCTTCACTGGTTTCCGTCTACGACAACATGCCGGAGATTTCAAAGGAAGGGCTGATGGCATTGCCTTCGGAACCGGGTTTCTCCTATGATTTCCAGCCTCCCGGCAGCAACTGGGATAATCTGGTCAAGGGAATTCTCCCGGCATCTTTCAGCCAGGTTTCATATCAGCTTGCGGACAATGTGCTCGATGTAACCGGCAGCACTGATGTAGTGGAAAGCATCGCGACGCAAGACCAGATTCTTTCGGGCGGCACCACGCAGTTATTAAGGCCCAATGATATCATTGCTGCGGGAGGATTGATTCCAATGTCGGTGCTGGACAGTCTGGCCGCGGCGCAGGGACGCACCATCGAAAATGGAACGGTAGTAGTTGACAAGCGCACAAACACAGCGTTCAAGGTGCTTTCACCAACCGCATACAGCGGTGCATATGAATCCGATCCGGAGCTACAGCAGCTCGTGGAACCGCTGAAGGACACCTATGCGCTCGCAACACCGCAGCTGCACGAAATCTTCAAGGATTTCTCCCTTGGGAGCGAAAACGGGGAGACAATTGAACTGACCCGGGGAAACATCAGCGGCTTTGCAAAAAATATCGAGAGAAACCTGGTGATGTCCCCGCTGATTTCAACCAATCCTCAATCTTTTACTGATGATATGAGCGGCTTTAATGATGTCTTCGGAGACCTCCTTGTGAGGCTTGAGTTTTCCGAGGAAGTGCTGGAGGGCAAGCTAAACGACGGGTCCACCATCCAGATCAAGGTCTCCGGCGGCATAGGTATCCAAAGGATACAAGTTGATGCCCGTTACACACGTTTCAGCGGCTATCGCTTTGCCCTTACCCTCCGCCAGGAAAGCTATCTCCGTGTTGAGCTGGATGCAAAATTAAACGAGGAAGTCCGGATTCCCATTTTTGGCATAGACGCCGGCATAGGGGACATTGGGCGGGTGACGGGCGGTGTGTTTGTCATAGTCAGCATGGACGGCACGCTCCGGCTGGAAATCTCCGCGCGTGAGTTCACATCAACAACCGTAGGCGTGCGCGGCGGCACGGCCTTGTATGTCCCCACCAGCATCCGCCCGATTCACAGTCAGACGATCAAGGGCGACGGCGATGTCAAGCTGACGGGAAAAATCGATGGAAGCATCAGGTTCGGTCCGATGATCGGAGTGGAGCTGTTCGGATTTGACCTGATTGGCGCCGGCGTTTTTCTTGGTACGGGGGTCCGGGTGGAAGCGGACGACTTCTATCTGGATGTGGAGCTGTACGGCATCCTCAATGTGTATGTGGAATTTTTGGGAAAACACTTCAATCTGGTCAATCTACGGCCTACGCTTTGGCAGAAAAGACAATTGGACACGGCGGGATATCAGATCTCATTCATGGAAGCCTATGTTTATCCGGGGCGTGTCAGCGGTACGATCAAAAGGGAAGTGCCCCCTTCGGGATCCGGTCCGGGTGACGGATATGCACCTGTCCCGAATATTCCTTATCGCATCTGGGTGGTTCCGAAAGGATACGATTTTGATCCGCAGAATCCCTCAAGTCTCAATAACCCCGCTATCCGTAAATATCCTTCGAATGGATATGCGCAGACGAATGCCGACGGCGTGTTTTTCCAAAAGAATGATAATATCCTGTCAGGGGGAGACAAGGCATATCTGGAATTCCAGACAGGGGGCAAGACGTATTTCTCCAATCCTGCGGAAGCGACTTTGCCATTTGAAAACTACACTATCACTGAAGTAGACTATTTCAATGATTATGTGGTTGGCCAGGTGCAGCCCATTCGCCTGACCAACTGGGATGCCACCACCCCGGAGGATCGTTACGAGTGGATATATTACAAGAACAGTCCTGTCACGGTGCGGGTTATGCTGTATGTCACCACGATCAGCAGCACCTGTAATACAGGCGGGGTCGCCTACGCCCGTACTGATGAATACGGCAATTTTGATACACGTGACATTTATAAGGACGACAACGGAAACGTGGTCTCAAACTGGCTCTTCGATATACTCGGGGACGGCGATTGGATGTTCTTTGATGAATGGCGTGTCCGGGTCGCGCTTGATTACGATGGCGCGACAATTGCCGGCGAGGTTCCGTTCTCACCCACAATGACCATGCTTTTCTCCCGCGCGTTACAGGAGGTGCCGGGTTCATATAAGCGATATGAAGAAAATGGAAAGATCATAGATCAGATGGCATATGACGAGTACATTTGGATTGTCAACCCCAACGGCACGAATACCGTTTCGGAGGACGAGTTCTGCTATCATCTGGAGTCATTCTCCACACAGGATTTATTTGACGGAAAGACGGACTACCGGTATGCCTCCGAAGAGGAAAAGAATGCGCTCTGGGAGCTTGGAGCGCCGAAAGGACTTACACCTGCATACAAATTGATTCCGATCAATGATTCCTATGGTTTACCGACAGGTTCCGCCTTGTTTTCCCAGCGTGTTACGGTGGAATGGGTATGGCAGGCTCACCCAAATCCTATGAAAATCATAACCAAGCCTGTTTTTCAAACCACAACCGGGGGAGGGGAATTCGACGTCGCAGCCATAGGGTACGCGCCTTATGCGTTTTCGCTTGATGGAGCTCCCGAGGGCGTTTCAATTGACAGGGATACCGGTATAATTAAAGTTGCCGCAGGCCAGGCGGCGGGGACATATGAGTTTGTGGTGCGCGCCGAGGAAAACAGGGAAGCATATCAGATAGTTTTCCCCAATGGCGTTTCATTGGACAGGTCCAAAATCGATGGTCCTTACGATGGAAACGACCCATCGCCTCCGGCCCTGCAGAACTTTACCCTGACTGTGGTGCAATCGGCCGTTGAACCAAAGCCTTCACCCGCGCCAACCGATTCACCGGCACCGGACCCAACAAAGACGCCCGCACCTGAACCGACCCCTGCGCCGACTCCTACCGCCACGCCGGCACCCACTCCTCAACCGACTCCCGTACTAACGCCGCCGGATATAAACGCGGCCGAACACGGCTATAACTTTTTCATGGGGCCGGATGGAATGAGCGTTGAGGTCGTCGTGACCGCCTCCGGCAGCACTCCCATAACATGGTCCCTGCTTAATTCCGGGGACCTTCCATTTCCATCGACTGCTTTAATCCACCCGGATACGGGCGCGCTGTTCATCGGACCGGACATCCCGTACGGCACATACTATTTTACAATTCGGGCAAAAAATGAGGCAGGGTCGGATTATCAGAATTGTACTGTAACCATAGGAGAGCTTCAAACCCCGCCGGTAATTCGCGAGGCGGATCATGGATATGCATTCATACGATTAATCACTGCCGGGGAGACGCTGACTCCCATATATGCGGACGGAAGCACACCGATGGTATGGTCGCTTGTCCAGACGGGCCGTTATCCTTTGCCGGACGGTGTGAGCATTGATGCGGCCACCGGGGTGTTGAAATTTGAGGCAGGCATTGACGCCGGATCATACTATTTCACGATTCGCGTACAAAACGGCGCGGGAACGGACACGCAGGAGTGTACGCTCAACGTTGTCCGTTTCATCAATCCCTTCGGTTCCACGGAGGAAGAAGGGCAATCTGCCGACTTTGACAACCAGGGATTGGCTTATCAAACACTGTCCTCCTTGTCCGGCATGACCAACTTTGAATTCTTCAAAGAAGAGCCATATGCAGGTTTTGAAAACTTTTTCGAAGAAGACCTTTTCCCGGACATTTTTACCGATATCGCTGAAATAGCTCCTCCCAATGCGATTACCATAAGGTATGACGACCCGAACGATGTATATACAAACGACCGCTGGATAAAGAACGGAGCTACCTTCGTCCGCTGGCATTCAGCCGCAGGTGTCCTTCAGCGCTTCGCGGCTTCCGGCGAAATCTGGACGGGTGGGACCGGGACCCTGTTCCTGGATGAATCCCCCCGCTGCGACAATTATCATTATCACGGGAAAGAGGGAGATACATTGCCCGTGGATGAAATCATGCAATACTTTTCAGAAAAATCAATAGAAGATCGCCTTGAAAGCCTGCGTTTCGAGGACCGCCTTAATCCGGTCAACCGGGTCGGCCTGGTGGACAACATCACCGGGCAGGGCGTTAAAAACTCATCTTACGATGAATATGGCCAGACCATCAATGACATGGGCGCTAAAAATGGCGGATCTTTTCAAGTCACGCTTGACAAAAACACAAGCACTTCGGTCACGGGAAAGTACTTCGTGGCATTGCAGGGGAACCCAACCGCCACCCTTTCTTTTATCCAGGAAGGGGCGACAATCACATTCAAAGGTAGTGATGTGCTTGAGGCGACCCCTCACGGGTTGCTGGCACTCACATACTACAAAGGGGCATTCCAGGAAGCCGACATGAAAACCGCATCCTCTGGTGCAGAAGGGTTTTCTTACGGGTTTGCCGGTCATGGTGCCTTGCCCGGAATGGCGACTTTTGAAATTGCCACGGATCTATCCCCGGGCACGACGGTGCATGTATATCTGTTTGATGGGGAGACAGGGCAATTCAGCCTGATAGCGGGCAATATACCGGTGGGGAAGGATGGTGTCGTCACTTACCGGAACAACACACTTTCTGAATATATTATTACTACACAACCGCTGCCCGGTGCTTTGATCTCCGAGGTGTCTGACCGGCAGGAGATACCAAAAGCAAAACCCTACTGGTTGATCGGCGCAGGCATCGGCATTCTGCTGATTGGAAGTGCCGGCGTACTATGGATGCTGCTCCGAAAAAGAAAGGCAGGCAAGGCATAACAAAATTCCTGTGAACCCATACCGTGTCAAAAACCCCAGCGTGTCAAAAACCTCTGGGGTTATTGACACAAAAATGCCAACCATTCTTATAGCATTTATCGCATAAGCGTGTCAAAAACCCCAGGGGTTGTTAGCACACCAAAATTATGCAAAAGTGAAAAAACAAGGCTATTCAGCTTGTTTTACATCAGGTCATCCCCGCATGACCTAAAAAATCTATGCAAAAAGCCTCCAAAAAGCGTGTCAAAAACCTCTAGGGTTATTGACACAAAAAAGTAAACGATTCCTGGGAGATTTGTGATTAAAGCGTGTCAAAAACCCCAGGGGTTGTTGACACGGAGAGGTGTGGGGCTGTCAGGAGGAATATAGGCGGGATTTGCCGCTTGCCCTGAACATCCGGATTTTTTCCCGTGCGGTTTCCTCGGTTTTGTTCATTGCGTACTGCAGGGAGTCGAAGGGCTGGAATTTCAGAGGTTCCTGGGACAGTATTTCACGCAGAGCCGATGAGAATGCGATTTTCAAGTCGGTGCCGATGTTGAATTTTGACATACCTTCGTCTATCAGCCTGTTTACTATGTCGGAGGGAAGGTCCGAGCCCCCGTGCATTACTATCGGTACTGATACCCTTTTTCTTATTTCAATGAACCGGCTAACATCTATGTTAGGCCTGCCCTTGTACAGGCCGTGGACATTGCCGATCGAGACGGCCAGGATGTCTATTCCGGTTTTCCCGACGAAATCGGCGGCCATATCCGGGTCCGTCATCCTTGCAGCAACCTCCTCCTCGCCGTCTTCGCTGCCGGCCAGGGCTCCGAGCTCCGCCTCAACGGACAGCCCCAGCCTGTGGGCTTTTTCCGTGTATGAGCGTGTGAACTCTACATTTTCATCATATTGGTAGTGCGAGCCGTCTATCATGATTGACAGTCCAAGCTCCATGCTCCGGTCTATGATTTCTTCCTTGCTGCCATGGTCGAGCATTACTGCCGCGGGAATTCTTGTGTTTCTTGCGGCAAACATCGCGATGTTGGCAAGGGTATCAAGTCCTGCGAAGGCCAGGATCGGCTGGCCGAGCATCAATATGACCGGCGATTGCTCCTTTTCAGCCGCGGCAATGACCGCCTTGGTATATTCCATGTTGTGGACGTTGAAGGCGGGGACGCAGAAGCGTTCAGCCGAGGAATAGGCGGTTTGCAAAATTGCTTTTGTTGTGAAGAGAGGCATGTTATTTGTATCCTTTCAATATTCCCGCAAGGTATCCGTATGCCGCCTGAGCCCGGTCAAAGGTGTTTTTTGCAGCATCGGCCTCGATGGACAGGTATCCTTCATATCCGATTCCTGCCAGAGCCGAAATGATGCTCTTATAGTCGATGCGTCCTTCGCCCGGCAGTAATCTTTCTGTGTCGGAAACGTGGTAATGTGAAATTTTATCAGCACAGTATCTTATAATCTCATCCTGCGGCTTGTATTCATAGGCGATGTGATATGAGTCAAGCAGCAGACGCATATTACCAAGGTTGTATTCATTTAAGAAGTCGTATGCGTCACATGCGTGGTAAAATGTGTTAATCTCATTTGAATTTATCGGCTCGAGGCAAAGCGCCACGCCCAGGTCCGCCGCATGTGCGGAAACTTCCAAAAGACTGCGGGCAAGCCTTTCCCTGTAGGCATCAAATGTGTCGGCGGGAAGCAACCGGCCCCGGATGAAGCCTATGGGCATTGTGCGCGCTCCCAGCCGGGATGCCGTCAATATCTGCTCCTTGTATCTATTTATGAAATAAGTCCGCTTGTCATCGTCGGGATCGGTAAAGCTCAGCTTTAGCTCGGCGAGGAAAAACGGAATGAACATAGATATCCCTACATTGTATTTTTCCAACAGACGCTTCAGGCCTTCTGTTTCGGAAGAGGTCAGTTCATGTGAAAAAAGGTCGGTTCCGTTATATCCGATGGAACTTATTTGCTTTAGTTTGTCTTCATTCGTCCCTATCCTGAATGTAATCGGACCGAATTCGGATTGGTAGGTGGACATTGCGATTCCAAGTTTCATGACTGCGGTTCCTTTCTTTGCAGATAATCAAGCCGGTGGTTGATATCCTGCAGCCGGTCGTGCAGGTCTTTGTAGATTTCAAGCATCGGCTTATACAGTTCATGGTTTTCCAGGTCGGGGACGTAAACGGTACCGCGCCTGAAAATCCTGCGTGCGCCATCGTCCGCATCGGTGAAAAGGCCGATCCCGCAACCCGCAAGGATCGCCGCTCCCTGGGAGGTCGCCTCGTCTATTTCCGCCGTTATGACATTTTTGCCGGTTACATCAGCCTTGATCTGCTGCCACAGGCTTCCCCTTGAGCCTCCGCCTGCGCAATATATGTTGTCAATTGTTCTTTTAGAAAGCGTCTCATGCATCTTGACAAGCATGTCGGCCTGGTACGAAAGCCCCTCAAGTACGGCGCGCAGCATGTGGCGCGATGTGGTCGAGTCGTTCATGCCGAGGAAGTTGGCCTTCATCCTTGCATCCCATTGGGGAGCCCCGCTCCCGCGCAGATAGGGTGTGAAGATTACGCCGCCCGACCCGCAGGGAATGTCCGCGCACATGGCGAACAGCTCGTTAAGCTCCATGTCCCTTGCAGGCCAGCTCCAGTCGCTGCATAATGCAAGGCGCCTGACAGCCCATTCAACGCTGATTCCGGAGGATACGATTCCACCCCATAAAATAA
>JAFGQE010000034.1 GCA_016935835.1 Clostridia bacterium
ATAAAAAATAAACAATAGAGGTGGACATTATGGCAATGACGGGCAAGGAAAGGGTCCTGGCGGCAGCCGCAAGAAAAAAAGCCGACAGATTCCCGAAATCACTGAGATTTACGCAAGAGGCGCTTGACGACCTTCTTGCATTGACCGGAAAAACCGGGAAACAGGAGTTGTTCGATTACCTCGGTATAGATTACCGGTGGATAGGCGTCCCGTTCAAGGGCCCGAAGAATCGTTCGCAGGTGACGCTCGGCGGCGAGGGTTATGATTTCTGGGGCTGCTACAACAAAGCCGTAAAAAACAATTTCAATACGTATTACGAGATAACATATCACCCGCTGGGGCAAATGAAGACTGTCAGGGAAATTGAAGATTATGACTGGCCGGAACTTGACTGGTGGGATTATGATGCCATACCGGGACTGATAAAGGCAGAGAAACAAAGCGACGATACGGCGGTCATGTTCTTTGCGGGAGGCGCATTCGAAAGCCCGTGGTACATGCGCGGAATGGAGCAGTTCCTGATAGACATATATGACGAGCCCGGGATTGCAGAGGCAATCAGCAGGAAGGTCGCTGAAATCTATTACCAAAGGGCAATGCGTGTGATAGAGGCGTCCGACGGCATGATTGATATCATTGGGTCGGGCGGGGACATAGGCGGCCAGAATGCCCTGATGCTGAGCCCGGGGAAGTGGAGAAAGCATATAATGCCATATTCGGCGAAACTGATCACGCCGTTCAAGGAAATGGGATTCCGGACGTTTTATCATTCGGACGGGGCCATAACCCCGGTTATTGACGATTTCATAGGAATGGGCCTTGACATACTCGACCCCATACAGGTCGGCGCCGCGGGAATGACCCCGGAGGAACTTTTTCCTGCGTTCGGGGACAGGCTGAGCTTCCATGGTGCGATTGACGAGGTGGAACTGCTTCCAAATGCATCACCGGACGAAGTATATGCCGAAACCCAGAGAATCATGGGGATACTTGGTGGGAACAACGGCTACATAGTTTCGCCGACCCACCAGGTTCAGGGCGATACTTCACCTGAAAATATACTCGCGATATGCGCGGCGGTCGATGAATATGGGAAGGATTGAGCAAATGATCTCAGTGGACTTGTTCGACAGGTCAGATGAAAGCCAAATTCTAAAAGCCGCCCGGCTGCTCGCGCTCAACTTTGAAAGCTACAAAGACTCAGGCGAGGAGGAGGTCTTGGAATGCATGGCCCCGGGCATGATACTTGTATCCGCCGTTTTGGATGGAAATCTTGTGGGCTGGGCCGGGGCCCGGCCGCACTATGGCGGCAATGTTTGGGAGATACATCCCATGGTCGTCGATTCCTGCCATCGGCTCAAGGGGGTCGGCAGAAGGTTGCTGCAACGGCTGGAAACCGAGGTGCGCGACAGGGGAGCCCTGACCTTGTATGCGGGAAGCGATGACGAGGACTTTATGACCTCTTTGTCGGATTCCTGCATCTACGACAACCTATGGAAGAAAATTGCGGATGTCAGGAATTACAAAGGCCATCCATTTGAGTTTTACATAAAATGCGGGTTCAGTATCATAGGTATAATGCCGGATGCAAACGGGCGCAGAAAACCCGATATTATCCTTGGCAAGGAGGTAAGGTGATGAATGGAAAACTGAAGGAGATGCTGATTTTTTTGCTTATATCAATCGCATTGCTTTCCGGCTGCAGGCAGAATGAATTTGAGACCGGAATTGTTTCAAGCATTGACAGGTACGCATCGGTAATGTCTTCGGTCCCGGGATTTCCTCTTGAGGCACTGCTGCCGGAAGGCGGGGATTCGTCGGACTATATCTGTCTGTGGGAAACCGACAAAGGCGAATTTCTGTTCTGGGGCAGTGATTGGAAGGTCAGCAAGCAGGGAAGCAAGGCCACGACCACAGGCGGAATCATATACTGGTCTGCCTTGACGGAGGATGGAATCCTGGCCGAAAATGCCAGGATAGACCTGACTGTCAAAAGAGCCGATACCGGCCGAATTGCATCAAGGACAAGCATTGTCATAGAGTATGGGGATGACGGGATGTTCCGCCTTGGCGATGGTCCGGACTAGGACAAAAACCGGCGGACGGAACTGTCAACTGATTCTGAATAAGCGACATTACAAAACGGCCGGGACATTGTTCATTGCCTGCCGCTTTAATAAAAGTGGATCATATCGTATAATTTATTTGTATTTTGTACCATACTGAAAGGAGGCGTCCATGGGAAAGGAAAATGAACATCCCGAAAACAGGGACAGGCACAATCTGGAAAACGCGGGCAGTACCCTTGGAAAGGTCTATAACGTAAACACATACGAATCGCGTGAAGGAGAGAACCGTTCGAGATTCATGAGGGTATCGGGGAAAATACTATTGATATTGCTGGCAGTCTTCGTCGTCGGCTACATAATATATCTTCTTGTAACCGGCCAAGGCCTTAATCCGATGCAACCGTAATTTGTCCGGGGCTGCTTCAATGCACCGAAGCATGTTGGGATGCCCGCAGGATGGGTATATTAGAGATATGGAAGGTGCATGCTATGAAAAAGAAAAAGAAGCCGGGCGTATTCTTCAGCAATCCTTCTGATGAGGACATATCCAGGGAATCCAAAAACACGATAGAGACATTTGTGGAATCCGGTCACACTCCCGTGGATACAGATCATCTTTCGGGGGATTACAAAAGATTGATCAATCTTGAATACGGCCGGGACAGGAAAAAGGAAAAGGAAATCTAAAAGACTGAAATTCAGCTGCGGACGTCTCTAACGGGGCGTTTTTTGTCTGTAAACCCTGCTTCCACAAGCATGCATCATAAGAGCTCCGGGAGTTCGTGCTTGAAAACAAGGGTGCCCTGAAAATATAAAATTCGATTCATTCCCTTGGAATGGCCATGGCTTGATGCAATATGCCGGGATGCCTGTTGAATTCAATGGTCCTGAAAGAGCGCCGGCCTGAAAAAAACCTTTCATATGCGCTGCGGTTTTGGCCTTCGGTGTTTTTTACGCTGATTAGTTTTTTCATATTTGATTGTGATAGAATAGTGTAAAGCCTTGATTTGCTGTCTGGCGAAGGGGGAAAGCATGCAAAAAAAAGAAATAATAAATAGAATCATACCTTTGCCCAGGAATATTAAGGTTTCAAAGGGGGTTGTATACGAGACTTCAAGGGTCAAGGTTGTAATCAAGGGTGAAATAACCCCTCCTTTAAAAACAGCATCCGAAATCCTGGGGCATTTTGCAAGCCCGGGTCAATTATGCCCGGATTTCATGATAAACCTAAGGTTGATCGACAAGGACAATGACAAATCCGAATATAAAAAACTTAGTAAAGTCAGGAACTGCGACCAATCCTACAGCATAAAGTCAAAGGTTGAAAAAGGAGTCTACAAATCTATAGAAATACGTGCTTTCACAGACATAGGGCTGCTGTATGGGGCGGTTACGTTGTCCCAGGCCATTGTCATCAATCCGGAGGGGGTGTATTTCCCGGTTCTGGATATCCGGGACTGGCCGGAAATAGCTTTCAGGGGACAATGGGGCGGGAATTCCAACTGCGACCTCCACTGGACTTTCCAGTATAAACTCAATGCAATCGATGGAAAGGTTTCAGTCACTGCGGATGAGAATCAAAAAACAGTGGTAGTCCATAACGACAGGCTGTACCACGAGGCCGCTGCCTACGGCGTGGATGTGATGGCGACAATCCCGCATCTTGAGCAGATCTCAAGGCTCGGGTTCCTCGACAACAGGACGGACATCCTGAATGTGCCTTCAGAGGAAAGAAGAAAGCGCAGCGATTATTTTCCGGGGCTGTGCATGAGCAAGAAGGCAACAGGGGACCTGATTCTCGAATGGTTCAGGGGAATCGCGGCCAACAGGAATGTCAAAAAGATACTGGTATGGCTGTCAGAGGAATCGACGCCATGCTTATGTGATGATTGCAGGGGAAAGGAACCGTTCCAGCTTGAAACGGCGTGTCTTCTTGACGCATATTCAAGATTGAAAAAGGAATATCCCGGCATCGGTCTGGGAATCATGCTGTCGCAGGGAAGCTTTGAGGTCACCGAACAGATCGCAGGCATGATCCCAAACGATGTTTCCCTGACATATTACGACGGGGGCAGGACATATGACTCAGGTAGGTACCCGATGATCCTGCCTGTTCTTGAGAAGTTCTCCGCTTCAGGCGGCAAGCTCGGGGTTTACCCTCAGGTCACCCATTCCTGGAGGACGGTATTCCCCTGGACCGCCCCGGGATTCATAAAATACAGGTGCGGCGAGTTTCATTCGAAGGGTTTGCACAGGGTCATTGGCTATGCCGTGCCGTCGAACAGATACCATGAATTCAATCTGATGGCGTTCGCAGAGTGGCTTTGGAATCCGGATGGCAGGAGCAAGGAGGATTTCATAGGAGCCTATGCATTTTTAAACGGCATTCCCGAAAAACCATTCCAAAAATTCCTGAGGCTGATTGAAGAGCCGGCATGGCAGCTTGCCCAGAGCAAGCTCATGCTCAGGCTGACCTATAATTATCCGCTTATTCTCAGGGGCAGGGTTGAGCTTGAGGACCATCGGTATGAAATGTCGGAATTGATTCCCATAAAGAAA
Organism: Clostridia bacterium; assembly: GCA_016935835.1. Classification (GTDB taxonomy): domain Bacteria; phylum Bacillota; class Clostridia; order DUPQ01; family DUPQ01; genus JAFGQE01. Next base: position 4,629 of record JAFGQE010000034.1, read on the forward strand.
CCTGAAAAGCTTATTGCGGATGCACAAAAAGCGCTTTCGGCCGCCGATGCGACAGGTGAGAAAAGCTTGGTATGCGAGGCAAGATGTGTTATCGCGGGCCTCCGGGCATACATAAGCATAACGGGATTCATAGAAGAAATAGAGAAGACCTCCATAAATACGGAAAAACTTTTGTCATTCCACGGCGGGCTCAGGGAGGCGGCCGCGGACATGAGAATATCTATACTCAAATGGAACCGGCTTATGACCATGGACGGCGCCATACCAATGGGAAGGGTTGTCGATACATCCATGGTGCTGTACAGGGCGCTGGACGGATTTGGCAGGTATTTCAAGGACACAGGCGTACAGTTGGAAGAATTCAGCGGCACGGTAACCCATCTTGGCGAATGGGATGAAAGCAGTTTTGACAAGGACGGGAACGGAGTTCTGGAGTTTGATGTCACCGAATATATAAATCGCCTGGGAAAAGGAAGATACTATATATCGCTTGATTTCATCGAGAGTGAATCCGGGACCGACGTCAGCAGGATCACGCTTGTTGAAAAACAACCTGCGGGCGGCGAAAAACCCTTTGCCTGTGTCAATGCGGACATTAAAAGGGTTTCGGTCTGGGCGCCATGGGCCGAGTATCCGCTTGAAGTGAGAAAACCGGTCGGCTTATGCAGGTATATCCTGAGAATGGATGTATCAGGCCTTGAAAAAGGCCGGGGCACCTGCAGGGGACTTGCTGGAATCAGAAAGGTTTGAGATTTATGCCAGGGGGATTCAGCGAAGTAAAGGTCCTTGATAATTTTTACCAGACATCATCATTTTACCCGATGCCGGTTGTTCTTGTATCGACTGTATCGGCTAATGGTCTGACCAATGTTGGTTCATATTCGCTTTGCTTTCCATTCGGGATTGCAGGGGAGCATTACATGATGCTTATATCAAGGGGCGACAGCAATACCTCGACCAATCTCCTGGGTGGAAATAAAAAGTGTACGCTTAATTTCATTCCATACAGGCGGCGCTTTCTGAAAAATGCGGTTTGCCTTGGATATCCGGGAGAAACCACGGAGGAAAAACTCCGGGACTGCAGGTTTACCCTTGTGCCATCCATGTGCAGGGAAAAGGAAGAAGGCGTTTCATACCCTGATGTCGTAAGCGAATCCATTCAGATCTTCGAGTGTACATGGGTCGATGACAAGGAGTTGTTCCATTATGCCAATGACGGAGGGGAAAGGCATTTCCTTCTAAGGATAGATTCAATATTGATAAAGGAAAGATGGGCAGCCGCGTTAAGAAGAGGCGGACGTTTCCCCAGTCTTCCCGTCGACTACGGATACCGGGACGGCAAATACTTCTGGTTTGCGCATCACGGACGGCCATATTCCGAACCGATACCGAAGAACAAGGGCATAGATGCAAACTCCGTGGCATATGAAGTCCAGAGGATGCCATATGACCTGGAATGGGAAGACGCCGCATATGAACGCCTGGTCAAAGTTCCGAGGGTATTTCTTAAAAAAGTTCTTACGGCCATATCGGAAAGGGCGATAAGCGATGGGGAAAAACGGATTACACCCGGTTTGCTTGATAAGTACAACAAAAAGGAAAGATAGCGGCATTTCCACTGCATAATCCCAAGTCCGCCTATATATGTCTGTTTTGAAAGCCTCAGCCCCTGTGGAGTATCTTCCCGGAGTTATAGTCAATCAGAATTGTTTCCGCGGGATCCAGGCCGGTTTCCAGGACCCCGCCGTTTCGAAGATTTATTTTCCGCCTTCCTCCGTCCTTGGTATGAATCGAAAGAATCCCGGCGCCGGCAACCATGGAATCCCCTTCATCGCAGTATATGTGCGCCCCTGATTCCCTGAAAACCCTTGTAAACAAACTAAAAGCCGTAAAGGGAACGGGCGAGAACCATACGGTGCCGTCTCCCCGTTTTTCACAAATAATCGAAGGCTTTCCCTTGGCTTTTGCAACGAACAGATCGACACTTGGATATGAGGATGGGCTTTCATACAATTTTTCATACAATTCATATAAATCGAATTCAACGCCATCGGCTTTAACGGAGGGAACCCTTCTGTTGGCGACTTTTTCGATATCGAGTCCCGTTGATTCTTTTATGTTGGAGACGCCGGCCGTCGACCCATCGATATATCCGGGTGCATAGAACCAAAGGACATGACGTCCGTCCGCGCACACCTTATCCGATATGAATGCCCTCTGGCCGGGGGTCAGCACGAATGCGTTCATGAAGACTATGCATTTGTACCTGGAGATATCGGCGATTTCCAAATCGCTCAGATATATTGAATCGACCGCTACGCCGCTTCTAAGCGCCATGGTATATGATGTGTTTATGCATGCCGCATCGGTGATTGGATCCCTTTTTGAATTATACGCGGTATATTTGAAGACTTCCGTATCGAAAACCAGCAGCACATCCGCCGGATTGTCGTGTTGCTTCATGCGGCAGGCTTCGATGGTTTCCTTAAGCGCGGATATCTCGTCTTCATAAACCTTGTGGGTCCACCAGCCGGAGTTGTTGTACGGGCCGAAATCATAATACCAAAGCCCCCCGCCGTTCAGTATGGGGAACATGGTATTGCGCCGGAGTATCTGTTTTGACTCGTTGACGCCGTACACCGGCATTCCTCCCATGACCGTGCCTGTATGAACGGGCTGGTCCATCTCGTCAAGCCAGAGTTTGCCGTGCAAAAAGGCCGACTCAAGCATTCCGCGGCTTGCGCCGGCCCCGCCAAGCTGCCTTTGGTTGCCGTCGTATGCCTGCGGGGCGCACATGCAGTCGACATAAGGGCTGTTAAGAATGGTCTGTTCACAAAGATGACCGCCTGCGGCAGCCCTTCCGAAAACCGATGTATAATATCCATAGAATGCGCCTGTTATTATGGGCGAAGGCCAGCTTTCCTTTATTACCCTGCAAAAATGAACCACGCTGTCCGCGACGAGCCTGTGCTGGCAGTCGTAATAATCAATCATGTTCCTTTCCTTGACGGGGTCCCTGAAAATCCCGTCGCGGTTGTTCATGCGCTCCTCCATTCCAGGAACCGTCGAGGCGGCAATGGCAGCCGCCGGATTGCCCCAGGCCGCCTGAAGCCGCTTGTCGGTGCCATACTTATCCTTAAGATATCTCCTGAAGGCGTTCTGCATCTGAATGCCGGTATCCGGCTCATGATTCATGAAGGCCCAGTAATGATGCTCGCCGTATACACCGGTCGCGGGCTGGATTCCCGCAAGCGATTTTCCTTCGGGCGTTCTGGACATCCCGTCAAGGAAGCGAATCAGCATGCGGGTCGAGTCGTCAAGCCACTTCCAGGATGCGAAGCTGTGGCGGTAAACCGGGTCAAGGTCCTGGATAAGATACCTCTGCGGACCCGGAAGCTCCTTTTCAGGGGTTGCCATGGTATCCGCGTAATCCACAAGCTGATCGGCGTTTTGGTGATTCCACCATTTGGGAGGCGTCGTGTGAAACCGAAGGAACACCTTTCCGTCGGGACAGATGTCCGTCACCCCCTTGATCTGCTTCCTGGCCATCGAAATATCGAAAGTTCCGTCCTCGAACCACATGTCGTCCAGCCAGATATCCAGCTGAAACAGCCGAAAGCCGATCCTGGCGAATTGCCTTATATTGTGTGCCGGGACTTCCTCGTATGAAAGCCTCCCGCCCGGGCAATC
>JAFGQE010000004.1 GCA_016935835.1 Clostridia bacterium
AGTTCGACTACTGCAGCGTGCATTCCGTCGAAGCGCTGAGGGACATGGGAATAGAATCCGTCATCATCAACAACAATCCCGAGACGGTGAGCACGGACTTTGATATATCCGACAAGCTTTACTTCGACCCCCTGACAAAAGAAGGGGTGCTCGACATCATAGACAAGGAAAAACCCATTGGCGTAATATTGCAGTTCGGCGGCCAGACTTCCATTAATCTTGCGGCCCCGTTGCATGAGGCCGGTGTCAGGATCCTGGGCACCTCCATGCAGAGCATCGACATCGCAGAGGACAGGAACAAATTCATCGGCCTCCTTGAATCGCTGGGAATACCCCTTCCACCGGGCAAAACGGCGTTTTCATATGAAGAGGCCCGCATAATAGCCTCAGACATAGGCTTTCCGGTCCTTGTGCGACCATCATATGTGCTGGGCGGAAGAGCGATGGAAATCGTATACGACAACCCTACACTTTTAGAATACATGGCCATGGCCGCGGACATTTCGCCGGTCCATCCTATATTGATTGACAAATATATCAACGGCATGGAAATCGAGGTCGATGGAATATGCGACGGCCGGGACGTGCTTATACCGGGGATCATGGAGCATATTGAAAGGGCCGGGGTTCATTCGGGCGACAGCATAGCCGTCTACCCGCCTCAGAATGTCCGGCAGGAAACCAGGGATACAATAATCGAGTATACGGCAAGGATTGGAAAAGCCCTTAATATAATCGGTCTTTTCAACATCCAGTTCGTCGCAGATGCTTCCGGTAAAGTGTATGTCATAGAGGTTAATCCCAGGGCAAGCCGGACAGTGCCTGTGCTCAGCAAGATAACCGGAATCCCGATGGTTAACGTGGCCACCCAGCTCATAATGGGCAAAACCCTTTCAGAGCTTGGTTATCCATCCGGTCTTGCGCCGGAATCCGGATGGGTGGCTGTCAAGGCCCCTGTATTTTCTTTTTCAAAAATAACAACACTGGACACATTCCTCGGACCCGAGATGAAATCGACCGGTGAAGTTATGGGTGTTTCAAAAATTTACAAAGAGGCTTTGTTCAAGGCCCTCGTCGCCTCCGGCCTCAACATCCCTTCTTCAGGAAAGGTCCTGATGAGCATAACCGACAGGGACAAGGAAGGCAGCCTGGGCCTGGCAAGGCAACTCGTGATCAGCGGATATACCCTTGCGGCTACGCCGGGCACCGCGGAATTCCTTGTTGCCAACGGGTATGAATGTGAAGCGATGGATGACGCGCAGGTCATTGCTTCGATCAAGGACGGCGGTATCGCGCTGATGATCAATACGCCCACAAGGGGAAAGCTGCCTGAACGGGATGGGTTTCTTCTGAGAAGAACCTCGATAGAGTATAATGTTCCTTCGATAACAAACCTGGATACGGCATACGCCGTGCTGTCGGTGGCCGGGTATTTCACGGGAGAGGAATCCGGTGGCGTATATCCCCTGGACGCCTACTCGAATTATGAAAAAGGAGTTGTATCATGAAACACTTGCTTGGCCTGAATCATTTGTCAAGGGAAGAAATCCTGGAAATCCTCCTGCTGGCCGAAAAACTTAAGAACGAGACTCGCAGCGGCATCGAACATCACATCCTTAAAGGAAAGACGCTTGCGATGATCTTTACCAAATCATCGACAAGAACCCGCGTTTCTTTCGAGACAGGCATGTATCAGCTGGGGGGCAATGCTATTTTCCTCAGTTCCGGGGACATACAGCTTGGCCGCGGGGAAACCATCGGAGATACCGCAAAAGTTCTTTCAAGGTATGTCGATGGAATCATGATACGCACATATAGGCAAAGCGATGTCGAGGAGCTTGCCGTGCACGGGAGCGTTCCTGTCATCAACGGACTTACGGACTTGCTGCACCCGTGCCAGGTCCTGGCGGATCTGTTCACTGTTTACGAAGAGTTCAAGACACTGGAGGGAAAGAAACTTGCCTATGTCGGGGATGGAAACAACATGGCGAATTCCCTTCTTTACGGATGTTCCAAAACCGGCGTGGATATATCGGTGGCCACTCCCCCCGGCTATGAGCCTGATGCCGGCGTCGTGGAAAATGCAAGGATGTTTGCCGCGCAGTCCGGTTGCAGCGTCAGCCTGGGAAATGATCCCATGGAGGCTGTCAGGGATGCCGATGTCATTTATACGGATACCTGGATCAGCATGGGGATGGAAAGTGAAAAGGAAAAGAGAGTCCTTGCTTTTGCGGGATTCATGGTTGACGCGAATTTGATGTCGGCTGCCGGGCCAGGTGCCATTTTCCTGCACTGCCTGCCCGCCTACAGAGGTTTCGAGGTGTCGGGTGAAGTTATCGACGGTCCTTCGTCAAGGGTTCTAGACGAGGCGGAGAACCGTCTTCATGTTCAAAAGGCCATAATGGCAATTCTTATGGGAGGAAGTTGAAATGCCGGTTTATTCATTCATAGTCCGAAAAGCCAATGAAAATGATGCGCCCGCGGTGAGATCTATTCTGCAGGAAGCCTTTTCAAAATATATGAAGGACACCGGACTCACCGGCAGCATGGAGGCGCTTGAGGAAACCGTTGAAGACACGGCGGCGGCCATCAGGTCCTCGGAAGTTTTCATCGCTTATGTAAATGATGTTCCGGTCGGGACAATTAGGTTTGAGGTCGAGGGAGATACAGCTCATATCTCCCGGTTCGGCGTCAGGCTTGAATATCACAATATTGGCATAGGCAAGTCACTGATGAACCTTGTTGACGCTGAAATATCAGGCCTTGGCCTGAAAAAGGCATACCTGTATTCGGCATCGTCATATTCGGACCTGATCCGTTTTTATTACGGCAGGGGCTTTTACATTGAAAGCACCTCAACGGACCGCGGCTATGTGCGTGCGCGTCTTGTAAAAAACTATTAGGCGTGCACCATGCCCGCGGATTATAAAAGTGCAACAAAAAAGCTGCCGGCCATAAAGGCGGACAGCTTTTGAATCTGTCTGTTTTTTTTATGGAGTGTCAAAGATTCCCATAAACAGGATTGTCCCCGTCTCCGTGTCCCTTATTATATGGATGAACGGCCTGTCTGCTATAAATTCAAGGGGATCCATTATCGCCGTAAGCTTTATTTCCACCGATGTGACCCCGGCGGCCTCCGTACCTTCTTCATTCACGTCGATATATGTCTTGTGCTTTACATCGCTTATGAACAGGTCCCCCGTCCCGTTGATGCCGCTCAGGTCGCACGCCCCGGTGAAGGCCTCTTCCATTCCAAGGCTTGCAAGCGCATCCTTCAGGGATATTTCATATTCCGTCTTGAATTTCGGAATTGAGGTCACTACATCGGTTCTTTCGTCCAGTCCGGCGATGGCGTCCAGATATTCCTCATATCCGAAGCCTTTGAGGAAATCCTTCATCAAGGTGCCTTCGCCTGGCAAAACCAGATCCATGGAAACCCCGCCTTCGCCGTACGGCAGGCTTATCATCTTGTAGTCTCCATCGTCATAATACATGGTGTCGCCCTTGCGGGACATCATGTCGACCTTGCCCGACGTTTTGTCATCGAGCTTGAAATCGGCTTCGTAAGTGTTTTCAGGATCGAACTTCACCGCCCATTCGCCCTTGAAATAGATGGTGTTTATCAGGAACATGACAGTGGCCGGGTCGATTGCGTCATCTATTATTGTCTCAATCAATCCGTTTGTATTATCCTTGACCCAGCCGTTTATCGTATCCCTCGCTCCCGGCGAATCAAAGTCAAGTTCTTCCATTGCGGCTGCGAAATAATCCGAATTTACTTTCCTGAATGATTCAAGGACTTCAAATCCCTCGCGGATCCACACCGAGTTGGCGAGCGAAATTTCAATGCCAGCGGCATTCCTGTTAAGCATTTCAACCAGATAAGCGAATCCGTTGTTTATCTCCGTCCTGTCAATGCCATTGAGCCTCAATGCCTCTTCCATCTCCCTAAGGGTATTGCCCGCGGCTCCGTTCATCGTCATCGCAAGGACCGTTGATATGCTCGCCGGTGAAAGGAATACATTTTCGTCATTCCCTGAGGAATATACAGCTTTGAATATATCTAATGCAAACCGGGAATTACCCTCAACGACGTTGTCCCCTATGGTGCCTGCCTTTACCGTCGGCATAAGCCTCCCCGCGGAATTATTTTCACCCGAGCAACCGGCCATAAGACCCGCCGCGAATACCATTGCAAGAATCATGGCAATTATTCTTTTCATTTTTTTCAACTCCTTTATTTATATTACGAATGCTCCCCGCAAACAAAAAAATCAACAGCTTTTTATTTACCGTTGATTTGACGATGCCTGATGCCGGATTGTTCCACCTGCGGATTGGAATCAGTCCATTGCTGACACGGAAAGCCCGTCTTTCTCAAGCGTTTCCAGCGCCTTGTTCCTGTCGTCGCCGGTATAAAGTTCAACCAGCAGAACCCCGCCGATGTCCTCTCTGCTATGAGCTACATTTATATTCCTGATATTGACGCCGCTGTCGCCAAGAACAGTCGCGACACGGGCGATCATCCCCGGTTTATCCGGCACCTGGACCACGACCTGATATCTTCTTGGTAGCAGTCCTTCCCTTTCACCGGACATGACATCCCTGGCCGCCTTGGCCCTTGAAAAGAATTCACCGGTGCCCTGGGCGTCATTCATGCTTATGCGGTCTTTTATCCCTTCCAGCAGCCTTATCAATTTTTCGGTCCCATCGGTAACCGCCTTTTTATTACTAAGGGTTATATCGCTCCAAAGAGCCGGTTGCGAAGAGGCTATCCTGGTAATATCGCGGAATCCGCCTGCAGCGATCTGCCGGCCGAGCTCCCCGGCGTTTGATTCCTCGAGCATATTTACAAGCGCGGCCGCTGCCACGTGAGGAACATGGCTGATTACGGCCACTGCGCTGTCATGCGATTCCGCATCCGTAATTATCGGAATCGCTCCGATATTCCTGGCAATTTCGACGACTGTTTCCTCGGCTGCCCTGTCCACGGGATTTCCGATTATCAGATAGTAGGCGTTTTCAAACATATCCTCGCGCGAATATTGAAAACCGCTCCTTTCGGAACCCGCCATCGGATGCCCCCCTATGAACCTGACCGGCCTGCCATAAGATTCAACATCCCCGATGATTCCTGATTTTGAACTGGCGGTATCAGTTATCACGCAATCCTTGTCAGTGTATTTTGAAATTTCAATCGCAAGCGCCGCGCACAAGGGAACAGGAGCGCACACAAAGACAACTCCGCAGGATTCAAGGTATTTGCCCGGCTTTGGATAAGCCTCGTCAAGCACACCGGCCTTCACGGCTTCATCCCTTACCTCAGGATCAGGGTCAATTCCGATGATTTTCTTAAACCCCGCCCTTATTCTCAATGCCTTTGCCAGGGACCCGCCTATAAGTCCGACCCCTGCGACCGCAATGCAATCAGTTTTCATGAACGACTCCTTATTGGGTTATCATGGCTTGCTGAATATCTGGAATCCCTTGTTATCCAGCACTCCCCAATTATAGCACAATGAGTTTCCGCGAATCGCGGACCACAGGGGGACTCACTTCCGTTTTATATGATCCATATGAAGAAGCGGGGACAGTCTCTTATATATCAATGCGGTTATCAATATGTTCACAAAAGCCTTGAATATGTTGAAGGGTGTTATTCCTATAAGCACAAGAGTCTTCAAATCCACTATATATTTGTTGACTTCGTTGCTCATCCCTATGATCGCCTCAACCGGAAAGTTGAGCACAGTGGCATAAAGAGGTATGAGTATAAAGTAATTCAAAAGCCCCGCGGCGACTGTCATCGTGGCTCCTCCCACGGCCATTCCGATGATCGCATTTTTTTTATTCTTGTGCTTCCTATATATAAAGGCGGCCGGAAGCACGAAGCTTATGCCTATCAGGAAATTCGCAAGCTCGCCAACCAGGAACGACCATGATGTCAGCGCATGCACAAGGTTTTTTATAAGGACAACGGCTGCCCCGGCCAGCGGGCCCAGTGAAAACCCCGCAAGGAGAGCGGGAATATCGCTGAAGTCCAGTTTGAGGAAAGGCGGAACGAACGGTATCGTCATCTCTAAAAACATGAGCACCGATGCCACCGCCGACAGCATGGCGACCTTCACCAGCCAGCTTGTCGCAATTTTTTTGTCATTCATAATAATCCCCTTATAATAAAAATACTCCTTCTTCAGGAGCACAAAAAAAAGTTCACTTCTTTCATCCAGACTATACTGTCGGTACCGGAATGCAACCGGTTCAGCTTTCGCTCGCGGACTTCTACCGCCGATCGGGAATTTCACCCTGCCCTGAAGAATATTCAATTTATTTGTATTATAATGGCAAGGGTATCAAAAAGCAAGTCATGCCTGATATGCTCGTGCCCATGCCAAAAAAATTGTCAATCATGCAATTGTTCAGTATAATAGTTACAAATAGTCATATTTACCTATTCTGGCCGGGGGATAAAAGATTTTTAGGGGGATTTCACATGAGAAAATTCAAAAGCCTTGTATCACTGGTACTGCTGATTGCGTTTTTGGCTGCAGCCGGCACGGCTGCGGTCATTAGTTTTCCCGACTATGTTTCTGCAGGCTATACGATAACGACATTTCCAGTCACTACATTTCCCATATTTTCCATTCCGCCTATAATTCCATTGTCAAGCTGGAAACTTCTTAGCACATCAAGCGGAGCAGGAAGTTTCACCGATATAGGCGGGCTTGACGTCAACGATATGAATATGCTTGCCGTTGGAAACAGAACCGCCTCCGACAATGAGATCCATTTCTACAACGGCAAGTCATGGTTGAAGAAATATGTGGATTTCAATGCCTCGTCCCTTGAATGGTCGGGTGGGTCGGACCCCATATTATATGCCACCGATTCAACCGGCAACAGTGTCTATATGTCAAATAATCCGACTGCGGACTTCCCGTCGTGGCAGAAGATCGGCGGGGCCGGAACCGGAACAGGGCAGTTCGATTATCCAATGGGAATGTTCACAAGCTCGACAGGCACATTGTATGTGGTCGATTCCAACAATAAACGGATACAATACAGGAGCGGCGGCGAGTGGAGCCTCATCGCCGGCCCTTCCGATGCAGTCTCGCTTGTTGACGTTTGCCTCATAGGCAGAACAACATACGTCACTGACTTTTTTAACAACTGCATATACTATAAGAGCCCCATGACCATCGGATGGTCAAAGATAGAGGATCCACTTCTTCTTTATCCCACGTTCATGGATTCCGACAGCGAGGGAAATCTTTATGTCGTGGCCGCCACATCATCGGGGAGTTCTTATGCAAGGAACATACTGAAATACTCCGGCGGGAATTTTCAGGTTTATGTGTCAGCCGGAACAGGACCCGGGCATATAGGCATTGAAGGCGACCTCATGGAGGAAATATCGATAAACAATCATGATATTATGTTTTACGGCGACAATGCGGGCCCAGGCGTATATAAGAAAAAATGCGATATAAATGCATTGTCCGGAATGTCGATAAACGGCGACGGCCTGCAGCTTATGGAAGGCCAGACCGTAATGAACTGGTCTGTTGACCCGGAGGTCACTTCCGCCCTCATTGAAGCCGTTCCATTGTGTGCATATGGCTCTATAACGGGAAACGGCAGTTATCCGCTTGATTTCGGACTTAATTCATTTACGATTACCTGCACCCCGGAAACCGGCGCCTCCCAGGATTATACAGTAAATATAACAAGGGAGCTCTCGGACAATGCCTTGCTTTCCGAAATAACACTTAACTCCGTTCCCATCGCAGGTTTCAATCCAAACATATTCGCATATTCAAGCATAACCGTTCCTAATTCGGCTTCAAGCATCGACATAGATGCGACTCCCCAGGATGTGAATGCGAACGTAACAGGCACCGGAACCATTCCGCTTTCCGAGGGAGATAACCTTATCATTCTTCTTGTCGCCGCACAGGACGGCATTGTCGTGCAGCAATATGTTGTGAATATAACGAAGGAAGCAGGGACAGCTTCACCAAGCCCATCACCTTCAACCGCTACAAGTCCGTCACCATCTCCTTCTGCAAGTGCAAGCCCGGCACCGACCCCGACGGCTTCAGCTTCGCCTGCAGCTTCTCCCACGCCTTCGCCAACCACAACCCCGGCGCCTACAGCAACGCCTACAGCAACGCCTTCAGCAACGACATCACCGGATCCGACGGCATCCGCCGCGACAAGTCCCCCGGCATCGCCCGAACCATCGCAAGAACCAGAAGAGGACACGGATGAAATTGCGGGGCCCGATTTACCGACGCCCAAGGAGATGATGGAGGAGATGCTGCGCAAATCGTTGTTCACATATGGACTTATCGCACTTGCAATCGCAGGCGCAGGCGTATTCGCGGGAGTAATGATTGCAAAAAAGGGAAAGGGAAAGAAAAAATCAGAATAGACGACAAGACGCTGATGATGCATTGATCAGAGCCCGTCCCTTTAGCCCGGGGGGCGGGTTCTATTATTGTGTAAAGACATCCGAAGGAGTATAATTGTCGCATCAATTCATTTTATGAATTTGCGGTTTTACATTTCAATATTTTTGCTCCGGCCAGATTCGAGGGGGGTATATGAAAAATTCAAGGATTTTCATTATCACAGCCGGATTGTTTCTTGTAATCCTGACCGCCTTCGCCATATCGTCCGCTTTCGCGTGGCCCAATCCCAATGTTTATCAATCATATTCGCCTATACCAACGCCAAGGCCATGTCCTTCACCGGGTTCATACAAGGAAATGACAACCGAAGGCGGCGAAGGGGATGTTTCTTCAATCGGGGGGATGGATTCCGCAAACGGGCTGACTGCCGTGGGCGATGTTTCCTCCCCGGCATCAATAAGGATACACGACGGCGAATCCTGGTCCTCGATGATTGTCGATTTCAATCCTTCGGGTGTCGAGTGGTCGGGTGAAACAACATCATCAATCTATATATCCGACAATCTGAACAACTCCATTTTCTTTTCGAGCGATCCCATGGCCGGATCCGAATGGGTTATGATAGGCTCTCCGGGATCTGAAAAAGGCCAGTTCAGAAACCCAAACGGGATGTATTCCGGACAAATCAACGAACTGTACGTTGTCGATACGGATAATAACAGGGTTCAATTTTGGAACGGTGTGGAATGGCATCAGGCGGACAGCCCCGCCGAAGCCCTGTACATGGTTGACATATGCAAGTTCGGCGAAACATTTTTTATAACGGACTATCTCGGGCATTGCATTTACAGGAAAGGCCCGGCTGATACGGAATGGTTTCGCATAACCGATCAAACCCATTTGAATTATCCTTCATACATGGATGTGGACAGCGATGGAAACTTATATGTTTTGTCCCGGATCTCATATCCCGATGGACTTGTAAAGAGCATCGTACGCTATTCAGAAGGTCAGTTTTCAGTATGCGTGGGTGCTGGAAGCGGACCTGGTTTCATCACAGGCAACCTTACTTCCGAAGAGCTGTGCGTCAACCATCACAACAACCTTATATATCCAGATCCGGTGCCCGCGAAGATTTATCAGAAATTATGCGATGTCAATAAAATACATACGTTTGTCATAAACGGAATTTCAGTGGAAGTCCCGCCGTCTGTGCATGAAGTATTCCACGGCGTTGGTCCGGAGACAGCAACTGTTTCAATCGAAGCATTGAAGGCATGTCCCTTCAGTTCCGTAAGCGGCGAAGGGGTTTTCCCCCTGCCGTCAGGCACCAGCCAATACCCGTTCGTCTGTACATCCGAATCGGGCATTCCCGCACAGTATTTTTTAACCATAACAAAGGAGTCCGGCCCCGAGCCATCGCCTTCACCCGAAATATCGCCATCGCCGAGTCCGTCTCCCGAACCTTCGGTTACGCCTTCACCGACTCCATCGCCTTCACCGGCACTATCACCGTCGCCTAGTCCGACACCTTCTCCAAGTGCCCCTCCTTCGCAGACGCCTTCTTCCTCTCCAACAGCATCGCCCCAGCCTTCGCCATCAGCTTCCGCTTCCGCACCACCAAGTGAAACGCCTTCCGAAACCCCTCAGCCGGAACAGTCCGCCACAGCCTCGCCTCAGCCGGATGCATCCGAAACCGCTTCCCCTCTTCCGGAAAGTGACGAAGGTCCCGGCCCCGGCGATGAAAACGGAGCAAATGACATACTGAAGGCATTGGGTCTGGTTCTCGGCGGCGGAGCATTGGGAATAGCCGGTTATGCTGTCGTGAACCGAGTTGTTAAAAAGAAAAAATATAAAAAATAAGCGACAAAAAACAAAGGTTTTTCATGCGAAACAGTACAGATGCAGAAAAGCGAGTCCGGGCAGATATCGTTTAGATTCACCCGATCAGCGAGTTCAGTGCCTGGACAAAGGACGCCCCTTGGTCTTCTTTGGTTTGCTTTTTGGTTTTTGGGAATTTGCCTCCCTTGCGCCGGTTTTCCTTTGCAAGGTGTCTTTGCGCAAGATAGGCGTCAATGTTGAACTTGGTAAATATTATGCCCGAGTTGCTGATTACGCCTGAGCCTTTTGCGAGGGCCATTGCGGCGACTCCATAATCCTGGGTTACCACAATATCGCCTTTATCCGCAAGGTTTATCAATGCAAAATCAGCCGAATCGCTCCCTTTGTCGACTACGACTATCTTTGCATATTCATCAGACAGGACATGGGAAGTGTCGCACACCATGACGACATCAAGATTATGCCTTTTCGCTATACTGATAATCTCCCTCTTTACCGGGCACGCATCCGCATCAACAACAATTTTCATACATTACATTATACACAAACCTAGCCACTGAACCAAGCACTCCCCTCGCGCGAGTGCCAAATCAAACAGTTGTCCAAGGCAAGTGTTTGAGGCAAGTGTTTGACATGATATAATTATCATGATGTTTTTTGGGGGGTGCCATGTTGAGGATTCTTTTTATCGGGTGCGGGAATATCAGCAATGTCTGGCTGTCTTCACTTTCCAGTCGCAGTGATGTTGATATTTGCGGAGTCGTCGACCTGAATAGAGAGGCGGCCGTGAAAAAGGCGTCTGATTTCGGGCTCAAGTGCCCTGTATTCACAGATGTTTCGTTGGCAATTGAAACAGTGAACCCTGATGCGGCGGTGGACAATATAATTCCTTCCGGCAGACTAGAACTGGCGGAAAAATGCATGAAGGCAGGGCTTCATGTTCTTTCCGAAAAACCTTTGGCCGATTCAATGGAAAATGCGAAAAAAATAATCGCACTCTCCGACAGATATGAAAAACAGTTCTTTGTGATGCAAAACCGAAGATATAATACGGGCATGTTCTCTTTTAAAAACGCAATCGATTCAGGCCGTTTGGGTGAAGCAGGCTATCTGGGCGCTGAGTTTTTCCGCGATCCCCGTTTCGGTGGTTTCAGGGAACGGATGGATTCCCCTCTTCTGCTGGACATGGCCATCCATACATTCGACCAGGCCCGTTTTCTTTTAGGAAGGGATCCGGTTTCAGTCCATTGCCATGAGTACAACCCGGACTGGTCATGGTATGCAGGAGCAGCTTCCGCAATATGTACATTTAGATTCGAAGACAACATAATCTTTCATTACACCGGCTCATGGTGCGCTCCCGGAATGAAAACCTCATGGGATTCGTCATGGCGGTTCATAGGAAGCTCCGGCACATGCATCTGGAAAGGCACCGGCCTGCCGGAAGCCGAGGCAATAATCCAGAGGGAAAACAATGAAAGCTTCAATGAGACTTCAAGGGTTGACATAGATATCGTAGAATGCAATCCCGGCGGGCATGAAGGCTGCATCAATGAGATGATAAACGGATTGCAATCGGGGATACGTCCGCAGACTGATTGCCGGGACAATATCAAAAGCCTTGCGATGGTATTCGCGGCGATAAGAAGCTCAACGGAAAAAAGAGAAGTATTTATTAATGAAATATTGGAGGTATGATTATGAAACTCGGAGTGCTGACCGTATTGATGTCGGATTTGACGCTTTTAGATGCGTTGAAAAAACTAAAGTCCCTGGGTGTGCAGATGGTTGAATTGGGAACGGGCGGATATCCGGGCAAGGCTCATGCCGATGCCCATGAATTTTTAAAGAATCCGCGGAAACTGGATGAACTTTTATCACTTTTGAAGAAATACGGCATGGGCATAAGCGCCTTCAGCTGCCATGGGAATCCCGTCCATCCCCAAAAGAAAATCGCGCAAGCCTTTGACCTCGACTTCAGGGATACGGTCCTTCTTGCCGAAAAGGCCGGAGTCGATACCGTCATAACATTCTCGGGGTGTCCCGGGGACTCCCCGGAATCGACATATCCGAACTGGGTGACATGCCCATGGCCCGATGATTTTGGCAAAATACTCGAATACCAGTGGACGGATGTTCTGATACCTTACTGGAAGGAAGCCGTTGCATTTGCGAACTTGCATGGAATCCGCAAAATCGCACTTGAAATGCATCCAGGCTTCTGTGTTTACAATCCCGAATCTTTGCTAAAGCTGCGCGCGGCTGCAGGTGAAACAATCGGGGCAAATTTCGATCCAAGCCATTTGTTCTGGCAGGGAATGGATCCCGTGATGGCAATAGGGGAACTAAAGGACTGCATTTTCCATTTTCATGCCAAGGATTGTCGTGTCGACAACGCGAACACCGCAAGGAACGGTGTGCTGGATGTGAAGCATTATGGGGACGAGCTCAACCGTTCATGGATATTCCGCACGGTGGGATACGGGCATGACTACGCTGTTTGGAAGGACATTTTTTCAATGCTGCGGACCGTTGGATACGACGGCACAATTTCAATTGAACATGAGGACAGCCTTATGAGCCCCGGCGAGGGACTCGAAAAAGCCATTGCGTTTCTTAAGGAAACCATGATATTTGAAAAGTCAGGAGGAATGTTCTGGGCATAACCCGAAACGCTTTCCCCGGGTAAGCCTCAGATATAAGTATTGTCATGCAGGCCGGTTTTTTTAACAAGCGCGGGATGCCAGGATTATTTTTCAAGGAGGTATTGAAATGCAGGTGTTGAATGCAGGTCTGATAGGTTATAAGTTCATGGGCAGGGCTCATTCCAATGCTTTCAGGCAGGTCAACCATTTTTTTGATTCGAAAGCGAAGATAGGCTTAAAATCAATCTGCGGCCGGGATGGAGAAGCCGTATCAAAAGCCGCCCTTAAGTTTGGTTTTGAATCATATGACACCGATTGGAAAACCTTGATAAAAAGGGATGACATTGATTTCGTGGATATAACCGCCCCCGGCAACATGCATAGGGAGATTGCCCTGATGGCCGCCGCCAAAAAAAAACATATTTTCTGTGAAAAGCCATTGGCCATGAATGCAAGGGAAGCAAAGGAAATGTGGATTGCAGCCGAAGCGGCGGGAATACGCCACCAAGTGGGGTTCAACTATCGCTTCGTTCCAGCGATAAGGCTTGCAAAAAGATTGATTGATGAGGGAAAGATCGGAACGATATACCATTTCAGGGCGCTATATCTGCAGGACTGGATTGTCGATCCCGCATTCCCTCTTGTATGGCGACTTGATAAAAAAATAGCGGGTTCAGGTGCAAACGGAGATATAAACGCCCATCTAATCGACCTTGCAAGGTATCTTTTGGGTGATATCGAGCGGGTTTCGGGATTGCAGAAAACCTTCATAAAGAAGCGTCCCATGGTCGATATGATGGACGGGCTCCGTGCCACCGGCGTTGATTCATCAACATATGGCGATGTAACCGTTGATGATGCCTCTTTGTTCCTTGCCGAATTCAAAAGCGGCGCCCTGGGCTCATTCGAGGCGACGAGATTTGCCTCTGGAAGAAAAAACGGAATGTCATTTGAAATAAACGGCAGCAATGGAAGCATAAGATTCGAGTTCGAGCGCATGAATGAGCTTTTGTATTACAACAATGAAGATCCTTCATACCAAAGGGGATTCAAGCTGATATCTGCGACAGAGCCCGAACACGATTACGCGGGCAACTGGTGGCCGCCCGGACATATAATTGGCTATGAACACACATTCGTTCATGAAATGTTTGAATTCGTCCAGGCCATGGCAGACGGCAGCAATGCGTCGCCCGATTTCAAGGACGGGTACGAGTGCTGCAGGATTCTCGACGCCGTCGATAAGTCGGCAGCCGAAAGAGAGTGGGTAAATGTCTGACAAGCCAATGAAACTTTGGAACAAGAATTTTATCCTTCTGGTCCAGGGGCGGTTCGTCTCCTTGTTCGGGAGTGCGCTTTTTGGCATCGCCCTCGGATTCTGGATACTTGATGAAACGGGCTCGGGAACACTGATGGGAACAATCATGGCCGCTTCAGCATTGCCAAGGGTCCTGGTATCGCCTTTCGCGGGTCCATTCATAGACAGATGGAGAAAAAGCAGGATACTGGTCTGGGCGGATATAATAAATGGAATCGCCGTACTGGCGGCAACCGTTGTAATCTACATGAACTTGCTTGAGGTATGGATGGTATTCATCGTTGCCATAGTATCAGGCCTTGCATCGGCTTTCTTTGCCCCGGCTTCAACCGCAATAATTCCGGAACTTATCCCGGCGGACAAGATGACCAACGCGGGTTCCGTAAACAGCATGGTCAATTCAGCCACGGAAATCCTCGCAACACCGGCCGGGGGTTTCATGTACGCCCTTTTCGGCGCGCCGCTGTTGTTTTTATTAAACGGAATATCATACATACTGTCGGCGGTTTCGGAGATGTTCATAACAGGTTCTAAAAAAATCATGCCGGACGCCAGCCGGGCGTATTCTTATTGGGCTGACTTTAAAGCCGGCATACGTTATGCGGTTTCGCACATCGGTGTAAGGAATTTCTATCTTCTTGCCGCTTTCATGAATTTCATGATGACCATCTCCCTGGTTACGCTCATGCCGTATTTCCAGCGAACGGAATTTCTTGGAGTCGAAAGATACGGCGTCGCCATGTCTGTCTTTACCATCGGCATGTTCCTCGGGGGCTTTGCGATGGCCTTGCTGAAAATCACCAATAAAAACAGATTCAGCTTTTTCTTCATCGGCATGATAATCTGCCTGGCCTGTCTTGCGACATCCCTCTTATGGGGTTATGCAATGATCCTGATATTGTATTTCATCGGAGGTTTTACACTTGTCATTGTCAATATAATAATTGGTGCGGTACTGCAGCTTATAATCGAACCCGAGCAGCGCGGGAAATTCTTCTCCTTCGCCTCCTCCATATCCGCCGGCCTCACGCCGCTGGGCATGGCGATAGGGGGAATAATGTCCGATTCCTTCAATATACCCGGTCTTGTTTTCACGGTTAATTTCATTGTCCTTGCGGTATTTGTCACTGTTATTATGATTTCAAAAAAAACACGGGAAATATTCCATGTTGCGGAAACATAAGTGTAAATAAAATGGCCTCCGCGTCCTGGACGCAGAGGCCGTTGTTTTCATCTTACCGGTGAACCGGGTTTGACATCCTTGTCAAGGGTTACGATGCTCAGCCCATTTTGATCCTCCGCCGCCAGAATCATCCCTTCTGAAAGCACCCCGCGGAGTTTGATCGGCATCAGGTTCGCTATTACGACGATATTCTTTCCTACCAATTCCTTTTCCGTATAGTCGGATGCAATGCCTGAAACAATCTGCCTGGTTTCACTTCCCATGTCGACACTGAGTTTGAGCAGCTTGTCGGTTCCCTCGATTTTCTCGACACTTGTTATCCTGGCCGTACGAAGCTTTATTCTCGCAAAATCCTCCATTATTATGGTTTCATTTATCTTCACTTCTTCTTTTTCCTCTTTCTTTTCGTTTCTTGCCGAGATTTCCCCGAGCATAACTTCGGGATCAATCCTTGCAAACAGTATTTCCGGCTTGCCCACCGTATCGTTTACCCTGATGCCGTTGAAATCTGCAAGCGACTCCCATGTGCTGCATCCGGTATTGAGCTGCCTCAGCATCCGTGCCGCCGTCTCCGGCATGAACGGCTGCAGCAGTACCGCGGCGAATCTTATGCTTTCCAGCAAATTATACAAGACGGTTGCAAGGCGTCCCTTCCTAGCCTCATCCTTGCCCAAAAGCCATGGGCTGGTCTCGTCAATGTATTTGTTGCTTCTCCTGAGCAATGTGAAGATCTCATCGATTGCATCCGAAACCCTAAGCTCCATCATTTTCTCTTCAACCGCGGCAGGCGTCTTAAGCGCCAGCGATATCAGTTCATCATCGATATCCTCCCTGTCGCCGGGCTTTAGGACCACGCCCCCGAAATACTTGTTGACCATGGTTATGGTCCTGTTGACAAGATTCCCAAGGATATTTGCCAGGTCGGAATTTATCCTCTCTATGATCAGATCATATGTTATGGCCCCGTCCTGAGCGAACGGCGTCTCATGCAGCACATAATATCTGACGGCGTCAACGCCGAAAAACTCCACAAGGTCGTCGGCATAAATCACATTGCCCCTCGACTTGCTCATCTTGCCCGCGCCCATGTTGAGCCACGGGTGCCCGAATATCTGCTTAGGCAGCTCTATTCCAAGCGCCATCAGCATTATCGGCCAATAGAGGGTGTGGAAACGCAGGATATCCTTGCCTATAAGGTGGACATCCGCAGGCCAGTATTTCCCGAACAGTTCGCCATGGTTCCCGTCAGGATCATAGCCAAGTCCCGTTATGTAGTTGCTCAGGGCGTCAATCCACACATATATGACATGCTTTTTATTAAAAGGCACCTTTATTCCCCAGTCAAACGACGTCCTTGAAACACAGAGGTCCTGCAGTCCCGGTTTCAGGAAATTGTTTATCATTTCATTCTTCCTTGACTCGGGCTGTATGAAATGCGGGTTGTCCTCTATATGCTTCATCAGCCTGTCCCGGTATTTGCTCAGCCTGAAGAAATATGATTCTTCCCTTGATTTTACCACTTCCCTCCCGCAATCGGGGCATTTGCCCGCTTCCAGCTGCGTCTCAGTCCAGAATGATTCGCATGGCGTGCAGTACCATCCCTCATATATGCCTTCATATATATCGCCCTGCGCATAAAGCTTCTCAAAAATACGTTGAACGGTTTTTTCATGCAAGGGGTCGGTCGTGCGGATGAACTTGTCATGGCTGCTTCCCATGATTCCCCAGATTCTCTGTATCTCGGCGGCTATCCCGTCGACAAACGCCTTGGGCTCCATTGCCTGCTCGGCTGCCTTCATCTGAATTTTCTGGCCGTGCTCATCTGTTCCGGTCATGTAGAAAACATCATATCCCGACATTCGCCTGAACCTGGCAATGCTGTCGGCAAGAACAGCCTCATATGTGTTCCCGATGTGCGGCTTGCCTGAAGTGTAGACTATTGCCGTCGTGATATAATAGTTTCCCTTTGACATGTTTCATGTCTCCTTTTCAAAAAATAGCTTATATTAATATACACCAAACCGGTTGGGTTTCGCAAATCCGGCTTTGCCGGCGATATGCCGCTTATTTCCACTCTTCCACCCGTTTTGAAGTCATTCCGGTAAAAAATGATACAGGCTTATAGGAGCCGGGTTCCGTTGATGTCCAGATGGAATACAAGGCCGAGATATTCCGCAGCCCTTCTGCACATAGACATCCTTCCTAGAAAAATCTCAAAGTAATCCATTACCGGACAAATACCGGTATCTATGACAAGTACCAGATCCGCCGTTCCCTTCTCCTTGCTTACATGTATTTTTGAACTTTCAACCGCATAGTTCACCCTGTCGTGTATTGAATAGGCGTCCTTGTCGGGATTATTGACCCTGCTTCTATGAACATCCGATTTATCCGCAAGTATAAGCGCCGATGAAATTATGCTTACCGCCGTTCCGCTTTGCTCGTCATGCTGTCCTATGGCCAGCATAATCTCCAGGGCTTCCCTGACCGGCATGCCCATTCTCAAAAGGATATTGTATGCGAGAACCGCTCCGGTATGGGCATGGTCAACCCTGTTGACGGCGTTTCCAATGTCGTGCAGATAACCGGCTATCCTGGCAAGTTCGACTTCCCTCCCGGAATATCCAAGCTCCATCAGGATATTCCCCGCATTCTTGGCGGCCAGTCCCACATGCCTGAACGAGTGCTCCGTGTATCCTATCTCTGACAACTGCATCTCGGCAAACCTCAGCAGGTTCTTTATTTCATCATTTTTCTTTATATCCTGAAGCGTTATCATCTTCCACCCCTGTAAATATCTTTCAGCCTTATGTATTCAATCGCATTTTCGCGTATTCCTTCCTTTTCCTGCTCCGTAAGCTCCCTCTTGACCTTTGCCGGGCTTCCCATGGCCATGGTTCCGTCGGGAATCACCGTTCCCGGCGTCAACAGGCTTCCCGCCGCTATCAGGCAGTCGTCGCCCACTTTCGATCCGTCGAGCAATATGGCTCCCATGCCTATCAATGAGTTGCCGCCCACAACGCAGCTATGCAGTACGGCATTATGGCCAACTGTTGTTCCATCCCCAATGAAAGTACCCATGTTTTCACTGCAGTGAATGACACAGCCATCCTGTATGTTGGCACCCTTTCCAACGACAATCTTGTCAATGTCCCCCCGGAGCACCGCATTATGCCATACGCTGCTGTCTTCCTTAAGTACAACCATCCCTATGACATCGGCTGACGGCGCTACATATGCGGTGCAATGTATTTCGGGAAGTTTTCCCATGAATTTGTCAGGCATTTGATCCTCCCATAAAAAGGCGGCCTGAAAGCCGCCTTAATAATCCTGATTTAAAATATTGGTCCGGCAGTTTCAGCCTTTCTTGCATTCCTGGTTGGCCACCGTACAAGATGTCTTGCATGCGGACTGGCAGGAATTCTGGCATTCGCCGCATCCTTTTTCAGATAAATTTTTATTAAGCGCCGGCTTGTTGATTGTCTTGATATGCTTCATGGTCCCCTCCGTCAAATAATTAATTCACAATTTAAAATGACTACTCTGCAGTCGTTCCGGTTTCAACATTTCTAATCGCCCATTTCTTAAAATGAATCTGGGTTTTTTCAACGCTGCTGGCTACGATTATATCGTCTTCGTTAATGTTGACTACCTTTCCGACTATTCCGCCTATTGTCGTGACAGTGTCGCCTTCCCTAAGCGCGCCAAGCATTTCCTTGGTTTTCTTTTCTTTCCTGCGCTGTGGAATTATCAGCACCGCGTACATTATGCCGAAAACCGCAACAATCGAGACTATTGACCAAATATTATCCATTTTTATCCTCCTAATCAGATTAAATATCCGTACTTTCCAAAGAATTCATCTCTGAAATCCCCAAGTCTGTCTCTTATTATAGCTTCTCTTATCTGTTTCATCAAGTCTAATAAAAAATGAAGATTATGCCATGTCGCAAGCCTCAGCCCGAACATCTCGCCGGCCTTTATGAGATGCCTTATATAGGCCCTTGAGAAATTTGAACAAGCATAGCACGTGCACTCCGGATCCATCGGTCCGAAGTCCTCCGCATTCGCGGCATCCCTTACGATAAGACGGCCGCGGGAAGTCATTACTGTGCCGTTTCTTCCAATCCTGGTGGGAAGCACGCAGTCGAACATATCTATTCCCCGGATGCTGCCTTCTATAAGGCAATCGGGGCTCCCCACCCCCATGAGGTACCTGGGTTTTCCGGCAGGCATCATCGGTACCGTATGTTCAAGCATCGAATACATCGCTCCCTTGGGTTCCCCGACGCTAAGTCCGCCTATTGCGTATCCCGGAAGGTCATATGATGTTATCTGACGTGTGCTCTTGATCCGCAGGTCATCGAAAGTTCCTCCCTGGATTATGCCGAACAATGCCTGGCTGTCTTTATTCGCATGCGATTCCATGCATCTCTCAAGCCATCTCGTTGTCCTTTCGAGGGACTTTTCGGCATAATCGTGTTCACATGGATAAGGGGTGCACTCATCGAAAGCCATTATTATATCCGCTCCAAGGGCATTTTGAATTTCCATTGCTTTCTCCGGACTGAACATATGGTTTGATCCGTCTATGTGGCTTTTGAACATGACCCCTTCCTCGGATATCTTCCTGTTTTCCGAAAGACTGAATACCTGGAATCCGCCGCTGTCGGTCAGTATGGATCTTTTCCAGTTCATGAATTTATGAAGTCCGCCTGCCTTTTCAACAATTTTATGCCCCGGCCTTAGATAAAGATGATATGTATTGGATAGTATTATCTGCGCTCCCATGGAATCCAGTTCATCCGGAGACATTCCCTTGACCGTCGCCTGTGTTCCGACGGGCATGAATGCGGGCGTATCAAAACTGCCATGGGGCGTATGCACGCGCCCAAGCCTCGCGCCTGTCTGTGCGCAGGTTTTGATCAATTCATATGTTACGGGATATTTTCCCAATGATACACCTTCCTTATATTATTTTATGAACATTGCGTCGCCAAAGCTGAAGAACCTGTATTTTTTTGCAATCGCCTCCTCGTAAGCCCTGAGCACATTTTCCCTTCCCGCAAGTGCGCTCACCATCATGAGCAGGGTCGATTCCGGCAGGTGAAAATTCGTTATCAGGCAGTCTACGCTTTTAAATCTATACCCGGGATATATGAAAATATCCGTTTCGCCCATTCCTTCCGAAACAAATCCCCGGCTGTCCGCAACACTCTCAATGACCCTGGAACTGGTGGTTCCGACGGAAATTATCCTTTTGCCCCCAAGTTTGGCTTTATTGATTATATCGGCGGCTTCCCTGCTGATTTCATAGTATTCCGAATGCATGAAATGATCCGTTAAATTCTCTGTTTTTACGGGCCTGAATGTTCCCAGTCCGACATGAAGTGTAACCTTTGCTATTGATACGCCCGCCTCCGATATGCTTTGGATAAGCTCCTCCGTGAAATGAAGCCCTGCCGTAGGCGCAGCCGCCGAGCCATTCACCCTGGAGTAGACGGTCTGGTACCGTTCTGTATCCATAAGTTTTTCGGTAATATATGGGGGAAGGGGCAATACCCCCGCCTTATCAAGCGCCTCCTCGAATATTCCGTCGTAAGCAAGCCTTACAACCCTGTTGCCATCCCTGGCTATCCCGATCACCTCAGCCGTCATAATCCCGCCGCCAAACACGAACTTTTTGCCGGGCAATGCTTTTTTTCCCGGTCTTGCAAGAACTTCCCAATCGTCGCCGTCAATTTTCTTCAGCAGTACGAATTCAATTCCACCTCCTGTTTTTTCGCTTGTTCCTAAAAGCCTCGCTGGTATTACCCTGGTATCATTTATTACAAGGCAATCCCCTTCATCCAAATACTCAGTTATGTTGTAGAAATTCCTGTGCTCAATTGCACCGGTCTTTGAATCAAGTACAAGCAGCCTCGACATGTCCCTCTTTTCAGAGGGGTGCTGGGCGATGAGCTCCTCGGGAAGATTATAGAAGAAATCGGATTTTTTCATCAGTATAGGTTCGCCTTCTCAACCTCTATTCCCGTAAAGTAATGTTTCAATATTTCAATGTATGTATAGCCGGCCCTTGCCATTCCGATTGCCCCGAATTGGCTCATTCCTACCCCATGGCCGTTTCCGGCACCGGTTATGACAAAGTCACCGTTTGATGCATTTTGCGAACTTACAATGACCATATTTCCATTCGCATCCATTACCGATACATTTGTCTGCGATGTGATTGTTGTCGTTCCGAACTGGGTCTTTACCTGCGCACCCGCTATTTCAATGCTGCCCAGCATGCTGTCCCCTCTTTTTACCGTATAACTCGAGCTTCCGCCGACAGTGAACATCTGTGAGGGAAGATAAGTCGGGAATGCGGACCTTGTGCTGACTTTTTCAAAATAAGCAGAGCCCCCCGTTCCCAGCACCCTCAGACTAAGGACCCTGCCTGATTCGGATTTGCTGATTATCTCTATTCCTGTAACTGTTCCCACATCCCTTCCTATGCTGCGAAGATGCCCGCTCATCTGGGCGGCGCTGAACGTGTATGACCAGTATTTTGTAATTTCATAGGGGTCGCTGACACTCTGAAGGTACGGTACCGCCTTCGACCACACATTCTGTGAAGACGCCGTGGCGCCTCCGCTGGAACTGAAATAGTAAAGCTGGGCAAGGGCGCCCCCATATGTTGCAACCATGCCTTCCGTGGCTTTTATGGCGTTGTTGGTCGCAAGATTTTCCACATCATATCCGCCGTAAACCTGGCAGCAGGTTGAATTGCACAGGTCGAACCCATAGTCCTCATGCTTATGATTGGCTATTGCGTATGTCCTTGCTGCAACCGCCTGGGCTTTCAGTGCTTCGAAAGGTGTCTCGGTCGTTCCTATTTCCAGGGGGACCACGCCCCCCAGATAATCCATAAGGCTGAGATCATTGATGACTGTTATCTGGGAGTCTGGATATTTTCTCAACTCAATTGATGTCCTGAATCTGTCTCCGTTGATATTTATGGTCTTTGGGTCTCCCGAATACGTGCTTTTGATCATCAGGAACGCCGACATGCTCTCCGCCGCGACGGCCGCCAATCCATTTGAATATTTAATGATTATCCTTTCTGTGGAAGGATATGCCGTCATATATGTCCCGGCTCCTATCCTGGGAACTATTTTTGAAGGAACCGCATTCTCAGCATCCGTCTGCGACAGATAGCAACCCTCCCAAATCTGCCAGAGATTGCCTGACAGGAAAACCGGGAAGGCCTCAAGGCCCAGGCTTTTATAAAGGTTGAGATTGTCATATAGCTTCGTTATGTCCGCCGTGGGTTCTCCGATCCTTACATGATAACCGCTTATTCCGCTGTCAACGTATGCATTCACGAGCGATGCGGTTTCCACTGCCTTGATATAATTGCCGCTCTGGTTGATTCCTATCTCCACTCCTCCCACCGAAGATATGACCACTGTCTCCAGTGTCGTATCCTTTGACCCGGATTTGTAATAAATCCCTATCCTTATGTTCTTTGAGCTGCTTACGAATGCGCCGGCCTGGTCGCCCGGTACAAGAATCATCGCAAGAAATAAAAAGACAAGAATCGCTGAGAAATGTTTCCGATATTTTACTGACATTTTTTCCTCCGTAAATTGGCACACCTGTGTTTAATCTTTTGTATTCTTTTTATGGAGTTATTATATTACTATTGCCCCCGGTGTGCAACCGGCGGCATTCCAGGAGGCTTTTCACGCTGATGAATAATCAATTTTAATAAGGCAGCGTCATCGTAAACCTGGTGTATTCACCCTTCTGTGTCTCAAATGTCAATTCTCCGTCATGCTCCCTGACGATGCCATGGCTTATTGACAACCCCAGGCCCGTGCCTTTGCTTATGTCCTTTGTAGTATAGAAAGGGTCGAAGATATAAGGGCTGACCTCCCCGGAAATACCCATGCCAAAATCTTTGACTGAAACGGTTATGGATCTCATGTTATCCTTGATCAATCCATGGCATTTCAATTCGATTTTTTTATTTTCATGATACCCGGGATATTTTTCGTTCAAAGAATCCCTGGCGTTTGTAAGCAGATTCAAAAGCACTTGCTGAATCCGCCGGTCCACGCATTTCAAATCAGGGGTGCTCTCATCGATGTCAACGTTCAGAGTGATGCCGTCATGCTTGAAATTGGCATTGACCAGCGATATGGTCTTTGAAATAATATCCTCTATCCTTTCATAACTTGGCTGCGACTCTGTCTGTCTGGAGAAATCCAGAAGATTTGCTACAATTTTTGAAATGCGCTCTGATTCATCTATTATATCCCCGGCATATTTTTTAATTTCCGAATCTTGTTCGCTTGTATCAAGGATCAGCTGCCCATAATTCAGGATTCCGTTTATGGGGTTGTTTATCTCGTGTGCAATCCCGCTGGCCAGGGTGCCTATTGACTCCAGTTTCTGCTGGCTCCATGCCTGTTCCATTAACAGATTTTTTTCTTCCTCAAGTCTTTTTGTCTGGGTAATGTCCATTATGACCCCATAAACTTTTGTCACTTTGCCACTTTTATTATATTCATTTTCCGCTATGCAATGGACCCAATAGAATTCTTCCCCTCCGCGCGGCTTTATTCGATGCTGTATCTCCACCTTTTTCTCCTTGCCGGCCAGGAGGCCGGCCAGGGCTTCATGAAACAATCCCCTTTCGTGTTCATGTATCATGCCCTCTAAATCTTCCATGCTTATGAAGTTAGTGTTTGTCTCCAGGTCAAGCAAGCTTAAAAAATTATCCGATACAAGAAGCATATTGCTTCCTGCCTTTATTTCCCATGAACCTGAATTTGCGATTTCCTGGGATCGGTGCAGCATCTCCTCATTTTGTTTTGATTTCCAAAATGATGAATATATCAAAACATAAATCAAAGCCGCGGTTGTCAAAACATAAAACAATCCTTTGAAAATGCTTGCTGCGATAATGTCCTTGGAGTTGATAAATAATTCATCAACTATCTTGTCAGATAATATTATCCACAAAGACCCGAAAACAAAGTATATGAGAGCTATTCTAAATGCTTTGAGCTTTATATTGAAATTTGTATTTCTTGGCTTTCTGTTATGCATGACAATCCTCCGCAAAATGTATGGATTCGATCTGGCTTTCCTGCAATCATTCCTTCGATATAGGTTCATCCATTTAGTCGCTTGCACTATATTTCCATAAAAATCCAATATTGGGATAACCGATGCTGTATATTACCCTGATTATAGCATTAAGAAAGTCTTTGAACAAATTCAAACTTCCAGAAAGGCCATTCACAATTTTCTTGCGCTTGCAAAACCTTTTTGTTATACTCTACTAAAATTTGCAGCTTATCCTGGAACAGGCTGCCAAAACTGAATAACAATGGTAGAGGCGCGGTTTTTATAAGTACCCATGCATGGAAATCAGGAGTTTCATCTTCATGGGAAAAGGGGGAGCCGCCGAAGGAGGGCACAGCCCTGACATGTCATCCTGGTTGCCGGGTTAACATCCCTGCGACTGTCATCATGAAATGATGGAGTGCTATCGCGGATTTTTATTTGCCGGTACCCTGTACCGGTTTTATTTTTTTATATATAATGGGAATGCACGGAGGGAATGAATGAAAAAATATAATTTTGCAATTGTCGGTGCCACGGGCATGGTGGGAAGGACTTTCATAACCGTGATTGAGGAACAGGGCCTTCCCGTAGGCAATATCCATTTCTTTGCTTCCGCACGATCCGCCGGGCAGAGAATTTCCTTCATGGGAAGCGAATATACGATTGAGGAACTTACACCGTCCTCCTTTGACAGAAAAGACATTGACATAGCCTTGTTCTCGGTAGGCAGCTCCCTCAGCAGGGAATATGCTCCATTGGCCGTGGGAAGCGGCGCAGTCGTCATAGACAACAGCAGTGCATGGAGAATGGATCCGGATGTTCCCCTGGTGGTGCCCGAAGTGAATCCGGAGGACATCCGCCTTCATAACGGAATAATTGCAAATCCGAATTGTTCGACAATACAGGCAGTAGTAGCCTTGAAACCCATACATGATGCATATGGTATAAAAAGAATCGTATATTCAACATACCAGTCTGTTTCAGGGGCAGGAAAAAGCGGATGCGATGAACTCGCCAATACTTTGGAGGGCAAGCCGGCCAGGCTCATGCCTCATCCGATAGCAGGAAACTGCATTCCGCATATTGATGCTTTTCTTGACAATGGTTATACCAAGGAAGAAATGAAGATGGTTAACGAGACCCGAAAGATAATGCATGCACCCCATCTGAGAATAACGGCAACAACCGTGCGCGTCCCTGTATATTACAGCCACAGCGAGTCCATAAATGTAGAGCTTGAGAAGCAGTTCGACGTCAATGAGCTCCGTGAACTGCTTCGCAATTCGCCGGGGATAACGGTGCAGGACGATCCCCGGTCAAATCTGTATCCCCTTGCCAGGAACGCGGCAGGTAAAGACGACACTTTTGTCGGCAGGATCCGAAGGGATGAGAGCGTCGACAGCGGCCTCAACATGTGGGTGGTTTCTGACAACATAAGAAAAGGGGCCGCTTCGAATGCCGTTCAGATAGCCCGGGAATTAATCAGAATATGGGAAGAATCATAGGAGTTGTTTTATATGAGTAACAAGAGAATTGTTTTCGAAGGCTCGGCTACCGCCGTCGCCACTCCTTTCAGGAACGGTGCCGTTGATTACGAAGCGCTCGGCAGGATGATTGATTTTCAGATAGAAGGAGGTATCAAGGCCCTTTTATTTTGCGGGACAACGGGCGAGTCGTCCACAATGCCCGATGAAGAACATATGGCTGTAATCCGGTTCGGAATCGAAAAAACCAACGGCCGTGTACCGGTTATCGCGAACACAGGCAGCAATGACACCGCCCATGCGATAGAACTGAGCCGGCTTGCCGAAAAAGCAGGCGCGGATGCATTGCTGTCAGTCGCTCCCTATTACAACAAGTCAACGCAACGCGGCCTTGTCGCCCATTTTACAGCCATCTCGAAAAGCGTCGGGCTGCCGATCATACTTTACAATGTACCTGCGAGAACCGTAGTTAATATAGATGCACCCACAATCATCGAATTGTCGGGCTTGCCTAACATCGTAGGAGTCAAGGAATGCAATATTTTCCAGACCGCGGAAGTAATTCTGAATACGCCCGGTGATTTTTCGGTTTATTCGGGTTGTGACGATGAGGTCCTTCAGTTCATGTCGCTCGGAGCCAGGGGGCTTATCTCGGTGATGTCCAACATTATACCTGACAGAACGCAGCGTATAACGGAATCATATCTGACCGGAAGAACCTCTTCAGCCATGAATGAATTCTATTCAATATATCCATTGATCAAAGCATTGGGCCTGGAAACAAATCCAATACCCATAAAAAAAGCCCTGATGTTCATGGGCATGGCTACCGGGGATGTACGGCTTCCACTTGTGGAAATGAGCGGCGAACACAGTGAGAAGCTGCATTTTGAAATGAAAAACCTTGGTTTGGTATAGGAGATGCATATGCTTAGAATTCTATTGAACGGCTGCGGGGGAAGAATGGGCAGGACCATTGCCAAACTGACTGAGGGCAAGGATGATATTCTTATTGCGGGGGGCTGTGATTTGAATCCGCCCGCCGATGCTGCTTTTCCGGTATTTCGGAACATTTCCGATTGCAACATTCCCGCGGATGTGGTCGTTGATTTTTCCCATCCTTCCGCCTTACAGGGCGTCATTGCATACTGTGCGCAAAAAAACACGCCTCTTGTCATGGCAACAACCGGCCTGAATGAATACCACATAGCCCAAATTGAAGAGTTATCATTGGCAATACCTGTCTTTTACAGCGCCAATATGTCCATGGGAGTCAATCTTCTGATGGAGATTTCAAAGATTGCAGCTTCTTTTACCGATGGTCTTTTTGATATAGAAATAATTGAAAAACATCACAACAAAAAGATTGATGCTCCAAGCGGAACCGCCCTCGCCATCGCCGATATTATAAACGAGGCCCTTTCAGCCCCAAGACGTGTTGTTACGGACCGGCATGAGCGAAGAGAGGAAAGACCGGCCGACGAAATAGGGATACACTCGGTCAGGGGCGGTACAATTGTCGGGGAACATACCGTAATCTTTGCAGGACGCGATGAAATAATCGAGATAAAGCACGAAGCCACATCCCGTGATATATTTGCTTCCGGCGCGATCAAGGCAGCTCAGTTTATTTATGGGAAGCAGGCCGGTTTATATTCCATGAGGGACATTATCGTTAAATAACAGGTTCCGGATGTACCTTTTCAATTCATGTTGATTTTATATGTGAAAATTCTTTCTTATATAGGGCTTGCCGAATAACTTGAAAATGCCCTGCCATAATCTTGACTTTCATTTTCAAGTGGTTCAAGCACAGGCTTTTCTTAATATTTGCGTAAAAAACCCTGTGCCTTCACAGGCCTCCAAGCCTTTCTTTGCCTTATTCGTTTCGCCGGATATTAGGGAAATGGATTGAAAAGCCGTAATACCAAATGTTTTCAATCCATCCGGCTGACGCCGGTGCTGAATATCCATATTTCCTTGTTATTCAGCATTCCCTATATAGGGCTTGCCGAATAACTTGAAAATACCCTGCCTATAATCTTGTCTTGCATTTTCAAGCGGTTCAGGCGCAGGCTTTTCTTAATATATGTTTAAAAAGCCCTGTGCCTTCACAGGCCTCCAAGTCTTTCTTTGCCTTATTCGGTTCGCCGGATATTAGGGAAATGGATTGAAAAGCCGTAATGCCAAATGTTTTCAATCCATCCGGCTGACGCCGGTGCTGAATATCCATAATCCCTTGTTATTCAGTATTCCCTAATATATAATCATCAATGGTGAAAGGAGGTCTCATGAACAGGTTGAAGAACATAGTCATTTACTTTATTTTTCCTGCGTTGCTGCTCGTAATATCATTTTCGGGCAATTATCTTGTACTGATTCCTTTGATTATCCTTTACTTTGTTGTATTTACCGTTTTTCAATATGAGAACATCCTGAAGATTCTGGCGGGTTATCAAACGAAAAGAAACAATCCCGGCAAAGCCCTGAGATTCATAT
>JAFGQE010000035.1 GCA_016935835.1 Clostridia bacterium
ACCGGATGGAACGACCCGCTGACAGTAAACGGCCTTGAGGTCGCAACGGATTATAATGTGCGTTACGAAAACCCGTGGTGCACGGCGGGCCGCGGATCGCTTGAGATCGAGATTACCGACGGAGCGTCCGGACTGATCCTGGACTTTGACAAAACAAGTCACGAAACCGTGTAATGAGCGCCGGATAAGCATGATTCAGGCCATTAAACTTTATAAAATAACCATTTGTTTGTATAATAAGACAAGCGGAGGTTCCCATGCTGCTTGAAAAAACAACGGAATTATTAAAGAAAAGCAAAATAGCCCTGATTGTATTCATTGTTGTCGTCCCCGGGCTTCTGGTTGTCTATTTCATTGCATTCTTTTCCAAAGGCCTGCCGTTTGAAGGCGAATTCCTTCATAAGCGCTCGGAGGGGCCGCAGATTGAATATTCAGGCGGATCAATGTGGGGGGACATTTCGGTCCGTATAATCGGTGAAAAGAACGAGGATAAGACGGCGGATGTAATATATGATCTTCCCGGGGGCATCTTCAGTAAATTCAGCGTTACTTACAAAAACCAGTTTTACTGGAAGGCCGGCATCACCGAGATAAGGTCGGAAAACGGCGAAGTTCTTTTCAGGGGCAGGCATATATTCATGCACCCATATCTTTTCAATGAAGACGGAACCATGTTCAGGCAGTACCCGGACGGAAGACCTGCTGTGGAAATAACCGTGGCCGCAGGCGGCATTTCGAAAACATCCCCGTTTCATGATGGCTATGAAATACAGCTTCAGGATGTTGCGAATACTGCGGCCCTTCATTCCGAAAAAATTCGCGGGAACCCGATCCTTCTGTTTTTAGGATTGTATACTATATTCATTGTCTTGCTGGATTTTACGTTTCCGCTTATGTTCTTTACACTGAAAACAGTATTTCTTACCGACGATGCCGAGCCGTCCGACATATATATCTTTTTCCAAAGACTCGGCTGGACCATACTTCCCGTGGCCGCAGTTGTCCTGATGCTCGCCGCCCTGGTAACGTAGCCTCATAAAAAAGTGCAAGTGTGCTTTCTTGAAATGCCGGTTTATTGGCATTATATTATTGCTGTATAATGTTTTCAGAATCATCCGGAGGTATTTGAATGAAAGTGCTCGCATTGATGGGATGCTCGAAGTTCGGCAACACTACTGAGATCGTCAGGTATTTTACAGACAGGCTGGGGGAGCGGATGGATATTGAAGTCGAGTATCTGTATCTGTCAGACCACAAGCTGGATTTATGCGTCGGCTGCCATAACTGCATATTTCTGGGCGAAAAGAAGTGCCCTCACTACAATCAGGCCGATGCCATCGAGCGCAGGCTGATGGAAGCGGATGCGGTTGTAATCGCAAGCCCGGGCTATATGTTCAGCGTGACGGGCATAATGAAGAACTTCCTCGACCACTCGGCATACAACTGCCACAGGCCAAAATACTTTGGCAAAAAGGCCTATATCATCGGCAATTTTACCAAATGGCAGAAAAAAGGCGTGTTCATACCTTTGGAGACATGGGCGTCGGGAGCGGGATTCGAGGTCTGCGGAAAAGTCTTCGTCGATATGCTGCCGTTCCCGGCAACGGAAAAAGAACTGGACAAGAAAAGAAAGAAGCTTTCAATTGCCGCCCGGAAATTCGGGGAATCGCTTCTCAATGACGGCGTCAGGAAGCCGAAGTTCGGCGACATTGCCATTTTCCATTCATTCAGGACGCTGTGCAGACTGGCACCCGGAATCCTTGAGGCCGACAGCGCGTACTTCAACGCAATCAATGCCTATGATAAAAACACTTTATGGTATGTCCCGGCTAAAATTTCGAAGTTCATGAATCTGATGGGCAATCTGATGGAAAGGCAGGTCAGGCGGCAGGTCCTTGGAATGATTGATGCGGAAAGGACGGAAAAAGCCAGGGGCCGCCATCTGACGAAACTTCAGTGAGGTTGATATGGATGATCTTGAAATGGAAATTGATTTTTTAAAGGAACTTAAAAGCTTCATGGATTCCCAGGGCCGGCTGAAGCAGTTCCCGCGAAAACAAAAACCCCGGGAGATCGCACTTGCCTATCTTGCGGAGGGTTTTGAGTATGGCAGGATATACTCTGAAAAAGAGGTCAATGCAATCCTGAACCTTCGCCACACATTCAATGACAGCTGCATGCTCAGACGAGAGCTGTTCGAGCGCGGATACCTCGGCAGGACAAGAAATGGCGCGGAGTACTGGCTTTTGAATGCAAGGCAAGGCAAATCCGGGAGTCCTCAGGGGGAGGCCGGATGAAAATAATTGTTTTCTCAGACTCCCACAGGGACCTTGACGCAATGAGGGCGGCGGTGGATGAAACCTCGCCGGGCATGATTATCCATCTGGGGGACCACATCGACGACGCGGCCGCCCTGGAAATGCTTTTCCCCGACATTCCGTTGGAATCCGTAAGGGGAAATACCGACCTTTGGAGTCCCGGGCCCGGTGAAAAAATCCTGGAGATCGACGGAATCAGAATTTTCATGACCCATGGCGACATGTATGATGTGCGCAACGGAACCTCGGCTATTCTGGCCGAGGGAATAAGGCGAAAAGCCGGAATTGTACTCTTTGGACACACACATAATCCATATCTCAAGACAAAAAAAGGCATTGTGCTGATGAATCCGGGCAAGGCCGGACGAAGGGCGAGGGGTATGTCGGAACCGTCTTTTGGGATAATTGAAACAGACGGCGGCATCAGGTGCGGCATAACCAGGCTGCAGGATATAATAGGGCGAAGCGGCAATTGACAGTGCCTTTATGATTTCCCCCGGCATTTCAGCCATCCAATTCAAGTCAATGGGTGTATAATATAGTTGCAACCGGATCAGCGACCACGTAATAAATATAATTGAATATGAACAGGAGGTTTAGGATGGCCAGGCTTGAAAAAATCGAATTTGTCGAAATGCCGGATGTTCTTGTTATCGGAAAAACCATCAAAGTCGACTGGGCTCATATAAGGGACCATAATCCCATACCGGAATTCTGGGAAAAATGTCTCGCCGACGGAACATTCAAGAGGCTGGAGCAGTGCGGGGAACAGGTGTATGACCCGTCCTATGTGGGTTATATGACGATGCACAGCTACACATGCGGGATGTTGATGAAAAAGGGCTGCACAATTCCCGGCGAGGGTTTTGATACACATGAGATCATGCCGACGAAAGTCGCGGTGGGATGGATCAAGGGCCCGGAGACCGAGGCGATAATGAATGCACACAGGCTAACGGAACGCGGCCTCGAGGATTGGGGATACAGGTACAATCCCGATTGCGAGTGGTCCATGGAGCTGTACAACTGCCCCAGATTCACACAAAAGGATGAAAACGACATGGTTATACTCGACTACTACATACCGGTCGTGAAATAATATTCTTTGCAAGACGGCGCGTACCGCATAAATCGGATTGCGAGCCGGATGAAAAACCAGAGACAATGCAACCATGATAATCAGCCATGCCTGTGCTGGTGATGAAGGCGTGGCTTTTCTTTGCCCATCCGCCGGGGATGCATTGTTATTAGTGCCAAAAAAGGTATACCCATATTAGTAAACTATGAATGTGACAATCTGAATGACGAAATGGAGGAACAGATATGCAAAATGGATATATCACGATCGTAGGGGCGGAGAGGTATTTCGGAATGGGGATATTCAAGGTGGGACAGGAACTTCTGCTTCGGAAAGATTATGACAACCGGTTTGACGGGGAGGCCGTGGAGGCGGTGCTCGAGGGTGTGGACGGGATTGTCGGATATGTGGCGAACAGCTGCCATACGGTGGCAAGGGGAACCCAAAGCGCAGGAAGAATCTATGACAAGTTCAGGGACAGCTGCAGGTGCAGGGTTTCATTCATAGTAAACGGCAGCGTCATCGCCGGACTGATAAGCGAGTGAATAACGAAAGGAATAAACAGATGGAAGCATATTCGATAAGGATAACTGAAACAATGGAAAGGGAAATAGTCGTTGAGGCAAGGAGCGAGGTCGAGGCGCTGGCAACCGCGATGAAGAAATATCAGGACAGGAAGTATGTTTTGTTTCCCGGCCGCCACATATCCACTGATTTCGATATAATGGCCGCGGTTGAAATGGAGGAAAACGACATTGCGGTATAGATGGATCATCAAGGGTTCGCGTCACTGCCGGCCGGCTTGAGGCCATTCAGCTGCAATCATCTGCAAGGCCATTGGAACAGGAGATGGCTTCGCATGTCATAAGGGCCCTTCCATATATTACAAGCTTTTTCACGCTGTCGCCGACCAGGGCTTCCGCGCTTGCATTGAGATCGGTCATTTGCGAAGCGAACCTGCACCACCCGAACGGCCTGAGCCCACCGCCGTCGCACAGCATGCCGTTGATTGTGATTGAAATAATCTTGGGGCCGCCGTCGATTACGATGCCGATATGGTTGAGTGAATCTATTTTTAGTTCATACGGCGCGCTGTCCCAGGTATTCCTGGTCCTGCCGTCGCAGACGGAGATATGAACGATGCCATCCATCGTCTCGATAAGTATGCCTTTTCCGGTATTGTCCCTGTTGTCGAAAATCGTGGAATCGCCAAAGCCACAGGCAACCAAGAATGAAATGCCCGTCCTCAGATCGATTTTCGCAAAGCATGTGCTGTGCGAATCCTTCATTGAAAATGCAGGAAGCGGAGGAACCGCGATTCGGCCTGACCCGGTCTTGAGAAGAAGGCCATCGGGTATGTCCGTTTCGCATGCGCCGCCCGACATCAGCCTGTCGATGAAACCGCGGGGTATTTCATGAACCCTGGCAATGTCCTTTTGTGTCTCGGTTATGAACAGCCTTCCGCCGTCCTCGATCATATCCGGATAACTGATCAGCGTCATCTCACTGTCGTCGTAGAGAAGGACCTCGGGCTGCCCCCATTCAATGATTCTGCCATCCGCACCATCGGTTTCGGCGCCATATGCGATCCAGGCGGGGTTGCGGTCGGTATAGCCCCGCAGGCCATGATTGTGAAACCAGTACAGATATCCGCCGTTCTCACATTTCCAGACGAAATTTGCGGCGCGCGGATTCTTGAACGGCATGTATTTTGGATTATCCCAGGTGCGGCCCCTGTCGCGGCTGTATGAAAAGGCCGCCCTCCCG
>JAFGQE010000036.1 GCA_016935835.1 Clostridia bacterium
CCGAGTCCCGTGCCGCCCAGCTCCCTCGACCGGCCCTTGTCAACCCTGTAGAATCTTTCGAAAAGCCTGTGAAGATGGGTTGCGTCTATTCCGATACCAGTATCCTTTATATGGATTTCAACCATTCCTCCCTTGATTTCAGTAGTAAGGGATATCGAGCCGCCATTTATATTATATTTGACGGCATTATCGAGAAGGTTGATGAAAAGTTGCTTTATGCGGTCCGAGTCGGCAAGAATCGATGCATTGCCGTCTATCATGTTATCAACCTTCAGGGATTTTTCAGAGATGCTGTTGCTGAGGAGTATAAGCGCATCATTGGCTACCGCGCGTATATTCACAAGTTCCCTGGCGGTTGCCGTCGTTTCATTCTCTATGCTTGAAAGAGTGAGTATGTCATTTATAAGATTTCCAAGACGCTCCGATTCAATCTCAATGATGTTAAGGAATTTCATCGCAGTCCTTGAGTCGCCGATGGCTCCATCCTTAAGAGTCTCGATAAAGCCCTTGATTGAGGTCAGCGGGGTGTTCAGCTCATGGGTTACATTGGATACGAATTCATACCGAATCTTTTCAAGCTGCTTGATGCGTGTTATGTCCTGAATGGAAATTATTACGCCGGGACCGTCGTCCAGTTCAAAATACGATGCGTTGCATGACAGCATCAGTGTATATGTTGTTATTTCCCTGTTAATGGAAGTTTTGCCCTGCAGGGCTTCCCCGACAAGGTTCAATACGGCTGAGTTTTTCACTAGATTGATATTTCCGCCGGATTCAACCATTTCGAATCCGGGGAAGGAATTGATTCTTTTATTGGCAAAAAGTATTTTATAATTATGGCCGACTGCTATGATGCCGTCATTGATTGCGTTTAGAAGCGTACTTAGCTCTCGATTGCGGTCGGAGGTCTCCGAGAAGGCTTTCTCAAGGTCTTCTGTCATTTTATTATAAGATTCAATCAATACGGACAATTCGTCCTTGCGCGGAAAATGAGGAATTCTATGTGAATAGTTTCCCTTGGAAATTTCCGCCGAATGTTCGCTTAGCTTGGAAATGGGGTCGGCAAATGACTTTGAAAGCCTGAATCCGATGACAGAAGCAACCAAAAGGGATAAGAAAATTGCGAGCAGAGTCGATAGATAAATTGTTGATGAAATTGATTTAATGTAATCAAGGGATATGGAAAGCCTGAGTATGTTTCCGGATGAAAGCAGAACCGCAAAATACATATAGTCAATGCCAGTCGTGTCGCTTTTTCTTTCAGACAAGCCTGTTCCAGTCCTGGCGGCATCGATTATCTCAGGCCTGAGGCGATGGTTGTCCATGGAATCTATATCCGCCGAGGAATCGCCGACAACCACGCCATCCGGTGTTACCACGGTTACGCGGATATGATTGTCGGCGCTGATATATGAATTGAGTTTTTTGCTGAAGTCGTCGGCAAATGCGTCAAAATCAACTGATTCATTATTTTCGAGTATGAATGAGGCAGCCCCTGCGTTGGCTCTCAATTCGGATTCAACTTGCTTTTTCAAGCTTTTTTCAGAAATGCCTGCAATGATGAAGCCGGTTATGAGCAAAGATATTGATATGAGAATAATATAATAAAAATTGAGCCTGCGCTTAAACATCCGAAGCCTCCGGCGAATCAATGAATTTATATCCAAGCCCCCTTATTGTATCAATGTATTTGAAGTCCGGCCCGTTGTCGCCGAGGTGTCTGCGAAGATAACGGATATGTACATCCACGGTTCTTGTTTCGCCTATATATTCATAACCCCAGATCTTGTCAAGGAGCATATCGCGCGTGAAAACCTTGCCGGGGGCGGACATGAGGATTTCAAGAAGCTGGTATTCCTTAAGCGAAAGGGGAAGGCGTTTGCCATCCTTCCTGACCTGATGGCTTACAGGAAGTATTTCTATGCCCATGAGTTCAATTCTTTCAGGGAGGACAGGGTCGGCGGCAACTTTATTATTGGATGCCCTTCTCAGTACAGCCTTAATCCTTGATGTCATCTCGCGGACGCTGAAAGGTTTGGTAATATAGTCGTCCGATCCCATTTCAAGTCCGAGGATTTTATCAAGCTCTTCCTTTTTTGCTGTCAGCATAATGACTGGCATATTGCAAAAACGCTTATCGAGTCTGATTTTTGCAAGAACCTCGTAACCATCGGTATCGGGAAGCATGATATCAAGCAGGAGAAGGTCGCAGACGGCATCTTCAAGGGCGCTAAAAAGCGATGAACCGGTTTCGAAGCACCTGACCCTGAAACCTGAAGACTCAAGATTGTATCTGATCAGATGCCTGATGTTTTCTTCGTCCTCAAGCACATAAATCAACTTTTTATTCATGTTATATCCTTTGGCGTTTTATTTTCAAACGGATTGCTTTCCAAAGAGTCCTTATGGTAAAGATGGGCAAGGTGCTCGTGGTTTCCGGTTATTGAATAGGCAACCCATTCGCCGATATTTGTTGCATGGTCGGCCATTCTTTCTATGTATTTCGCAATCATTATAAGGTCAATTATCTGGTCAATTGACTCAGGGTTGCTTTTCATGTATTCGGCGAGCTTGAATTTCACATTCGTGAACAATTCGTCGACATAGTCGTCGCTGGCGCAAACTTCCCTGGCGAGCGAATAATCTTTCTTGATATAGGCAGTAATGGCCATGTCAGTCATTTTTCTGGCCATCATGGCCATCTTGGGGATATTGATCAGAGGAGTAATGAAATCTGCTTTACCGATATTAATGGTCAGTTCGGATATATCCGCTGAATGATCAGCGATTCTCTCAAGGTCGGTAATAATCTTAAGAACCGCGGTAATTGCCCTTAGGTCCCTTGCTATGGGCTGCTGCCTGGCGATGAGCGTTACGCACATCTTTTCAATATTCGACTCGAGGTCGTCTATGATGTCGTCGTCCGCGATTATCTTCCTGGCGAGATCCTCATCCTGATTTACAAGCGCCGATATTGCGCCGTCAATGGATTCCTCGACATACGTACCCATTTTTATAAGGGTGAATTCAAGATCCCCGAGTGCTTTTTCAAATGAAAACCTAGTCATGTACCTAAAACCTTTCCGAGTAAAATTTTTACGGCGGCCAATCTTTTTCCCGGTGCAGTTGATAATGATTTCAGGAGGTTTTCGGATTTTTCAGCCAACCATAATCATATCAAGGGGAGGTCGCAATGCATATGATGAGCCGCCTGCCTGGCAGAAGCTTGTTTTGTTCATTATATCACATTGCTTTTCAGTATCAGCCACGGCTTTTCCCAATCATAATATCCGGTCAGGCGTTTTGGCATTCGCATGAAGCACCCGGCGGATTATCTTTCAACGGATATCATAAGGTTCTTGAATTAAGGTTTAATTAAATGGACGTTAAAACTTTGTTAATTCACTGGATTAAAATAAAATATATAACCGGCGGGGGAAGGGAGCTAAAAACAGGCTATTTCCTTCAGCCTTTCAATGATGGGCAGGTGCTGGGTGCATTTTTCCTCGCAAAGCCCGCACTCAATGCAAGTCCCTGCTATTTCCTGTGGAACACCCCAGTGGTTCCGCAGGTTCGCCTTTACAGATTTTGCATCTGCCAGAATATTATAATTATATGCCTGCATGAGTTTTGAAACCGGGATTTCAACGGGACAAT
This sequence comes from Clostridia bacterium, assembly GCA_016935835.1. Taxonomy (GTDB): domain Bacteria; phylum Bacillota; class Clostridia; order DUPQ01; family DUPQ01; genus JAFGQE01. The sequence goes on from JAFGQE010000036.1 coordinate 3,658, forward strand.
GCTCGCAATATCTGCATCCGGTGCAAAGGGCATCCATGGCTTTTACTGCATGGTTTCCTGTGCGTTCAATCGCTTTTTCAACGTATTCAATGGATAGTGGCATTTCGACGGAGGATACATTTCTTTGGACATGCTCAATGGAATCCATGCCTGTCAGAACGACCGTTATCTCGCGGTGAGAGGCATTGAAGCGTATGGCGGCGTCAAGCGTATCCATGTCGTCAATATCCTTAATATATGAAAAATATTCCGGATTGTCTGTTACAAGACCGCCGCCAAGGGGATTCATCGTGACTACCGCGGCGCCGTTTGCGAAAGCCGCCTTCATTCCTTCCTGCCTGTATTTGTAATTGATGATGTTGTATCCGAGGGTTATGCCGTCGAACAGGCGCCGCGAGGCAATTTCCGCAATCTCGGCCCCCGCGCAATGCGTTGATACGCAGATATGCTCTATAAGCCCTTCCTCGCGGGCCTTAAGCAATTCCTCGTAAGGACCTCCCGGGGCCATTCTCTTTTCAAAATCCTCAAGTTTCATGACGCACCATATGTGGAAAAAATTAATTTTGGGGACTTTAAGCCTGGTCAAAGATTTTTCAAGGCTTGTCCGAAGCTCGTCTCCGCTAAGCGAAGAGCATTTTGTGGACACAAAAAAATCATTGGGCATGGCCTCAAATGCATTCCCGAATATAATTTCGCTTTGGTCGTTATTGTAAAAAGGCGCTGTGTCAAAATAGTTAATTCCCAGCCGCGAGGCTTCGTGAATCATTTCGGTACAATAATCATAGTCATATTTGCCGTCTTTTAAAGGGAACCGCATGCCTCCGAAACCCAGGGCTGAAACCATTTTGCCTGTCCTGCCGAATTCTTTGTAAATCAAATCCCTGCTCCTATGTTCTGTAATTCGCGTTGATGTCTATATAGCCATGTGAAAGGTCGCATGTCCATACGGTGTCTGAAAAAGCTCCGTCGCCGAAATCAATGACGACTTCTATATTCTTATTTTTCAATATGCACGCGGCCTCGTCCTCGTCAAAGGGGATTGCGGTTCCATTTTGATACAGGACAAGGGGTCCGATTGAAATAGTGGTGGCATTAGGGTCGAAAACCGCCCCTGATGACCCTGCGGCCGTAAGAATGCGTCCCCAGTTGGCATCCTCGCCGAAGAAAGCCGTTTTTACAAGCGGGGAATTTGCAACAGCCTTTGCCGCCCTGGCTGCGTCAATAGGGGTGCGCGCATTGCGAATGTTGATCTCGATGAGCTTTGTAGCGCCTTCGCCATCTGCCGCGACAGCTTTCGCAAGATGCACCGACACATGATCAAGGGCAGCCTTGAAAACATCATATTCCTTAGAACCCTTGGTTATCTCAGGCCCGCCTGACATTCCGTTGGCAAGTATAAGAACCATGTCGCAGACGCTTGTATCGCCGTCAACTGAAATTTTATTGAAAGACTTTCCGACTGAATCAATCAGGGCTTTCTTCAGGAGCTCGGAACTAATGAAGGCATCGGTGGTTATTATCCCGATCATGGTGGCCATATCGGGATGAATCATTCCGGAACCCTTGGCAATGCCTCCCAAAACCGTCCTGAAGCCCCCCAAATCAAATTCAACGGCAGTTTCCTTCGGATATGTGTCCGTGGTCATGATCGCCCTGCATGCGTCCGAACCGCCTTCAGCGGACAACGCGGCCGCAGCGTTCGTTATGCCGGCACTTATCCTGTCCATTGGCAGTGGATGCCCAATGACCCCCGTCGAACCCGTAAGCACATCTCCCGGGGTTATTCCAAGAATACCCGCACATTGATTTGCTATTGTCCGGGCGTCTTCATACCCCGACTGACCGATGCAGGCATTTGCATTTCCGCTGTTGATAAAAATGCATTGGGCGCAGCCGTTTGCGACATTTGCACGGCAAAGGTCGAGCGAGTGGCCGGTTACAATATTTTTGGTAAATACACCGGCTGCTGCACAGGGGGATTCCGAGAATATAAGTGCGATATCGGGACCGTTTTTCTTTTTGACACCCGCTGATATCCCGGAGGCCAGAAAACCTATTGGGGCTGTTATTCCGCCCATTATTTCATTAAAAATCATTGTTGAATTTTTCATAGATGCATTATAACACAGGGCAATATGTTTTCCATATTAAAGAATCAGGCTGATATAAATTAAAAATACCGGGAAATGGCGGGGACAGGTTCGCTAAAAAAAGCGGGGACGAAAAGCGGGGACAGGTTCACCAGATGCGGGGACAGGTTCGGTAACTCGAAGATAGTTTTGGCGGCAGTGCGGGAAATTTGAATATTATAAATAATGGAAAATGTCCCGGGAATTTGATAAAATTTATATATTATAACCAATAACCGCATCACAGGTTATTCGAATGGGGGCGCAATGATATTCATCCCAATCGCAGCGGCGGCAGTGGTTCTGGCAATAGTCCTTGTAACAAGGGCAATTTCCCTGAAGCCGATGGAAACCATTTACGAAGCGCCAGATATCATATATATGAATAATGCCGAAGCTACGGCATACAAGCTGAAGGCGGCTATAAATTGCAGGACAATTTCATATAGCAATTATGAAAGATTTGATTTTCATGAATTCATCATATTCAGGGACAGGCTCAGGGATATGTTCCCGCTTGTCCATGAGAAGCTGGAATTGGAAATCGTAAATGAATACAGCCTTCTTTACAAATGGAAAGGCACCGATGAAAATCTATCCCCGGGCCTGTTCATGGCGCATATCGATGTTGTTCCGGTTGAAGAAGGGACCGAGGGCGATTGGAAGCACCCGCCGTTCAGCGGAATCTCCGCGGAAGGATTTGTCTGGGGCAGGGGGGCGATGGATATAAAGGTCCAGTTGATTACTTTGCTCGAATCTTGCGAGAAACTGCTTGAGGAAGGCTTCAGCCCGAAGAGAACGATTTATTTTGCATTTGGACATGACGAGGAGACGGATGGCAGCAACGGTGCGAAAAAAATCGTGGAAAAGTTCGAAGCCGAAGGAGTTTGCTTTGAATTCGTCATGGATGAGGGAGGGTGTGTCAACAAGGGAATATTTGCATCCGTTGACAAGCCTTTGGCATTTATCGGTGTGGCCGAGAAAGGTTATCTGAACATCAGGGTTGACATCAAGGGAACCGGAGGACACGCATCAACTCCTCCGAGGAACAGTTCGCTCGGCCTTGCCGCAAAGGCGATTTGCAGACTTGAAAAAGACAAGATGAAGCTTCGCATGACCGCGCCAGCCGAACAGATGATCAAGGCACTGGGAAGGCAAATGGGGTTTAAGAGCCGCCTGATCATAGCTAATTTCTGGCTGTTCAAAAAATTGTTTTTGAAAATATTCACGTCTTCGGGCACAACCGGCGAAGCGCTTTTAAGAACAACAATTGCCCCGACCATGGCGCGTGGCAGCATGGAACCCAATGTTTTGCCCCAGACTTCAAGCTTTACAGTCAATTGCAGGATTCTGCAGGGAGAAACCTGCGAGGATGTTATAAGGCATATAGAAAAAGCGTGCAGGGGAATGGAGTATGAAATACATGTTCTGAGACATGAAGCGCCTTCAACGGTCAGCCCCTCCGATTCGTTTTTTTTCAAAAAGGCTGCAGGGGCAGTTGCAGGTCTTTACGGAGATGCAGCTGTAATACCATATCTGATGGTCGCAGGAACCGACAGCATAAAATTTCAGGGGCTTTGTAAAAACATAATAAAATTTTCCCCTTACATGATAAACATGGATGACATGAAGCGAATACATGGCACCGACGAGAGGATATCCATTGAAAACATCGGAAGATGCGTCGCTTATTACATGGCATTGTTCCGGGAACTATAATCAGATTTCCAGTTCATCGCCGGGTTCAAGTATTACGCATTTGGTTCCAGGGAATCTGATTGCATTGCAGAATTCAACGGGATTTGTCTTTATCGGTCCGAATGTCTTGTAATGTATCGGGATTACCATGCGCGGCTTTAGCAGTGATACGGCTGCCGCGGCATCAACCAGGTCCATAGTGTAATGTCCGCCGATTGGCAGCAATGCCGCGTCAAGCGGATGTCGGTCCGATATAAGCGACATGTCCGAATATAGCGAGGTGTCGCCGGCATGATATATGGTCTTTCCGTCAAAGCTTACGACAAATCCGCATGGAACCCCTGCATAAACACCGTCCGGCGTTGAGGAAGAGTGCCTTGCCTCGACTGCCGTTATCGATGTATCCTTGACTCTCAAAGTACCGCCGAGGTTGAAACCCCTTGCGTCAATTCCCTTTTTCCCGAACCATTTTGATAATTCCGCCATGGCGTAGACAGGGCATCCGGTGCGTCTTGATATTGCTTCCGCATCCTCGGTGTGGTCAAAATGCCCGTGGGTTACAAAGATTGCATCAGGGCTGAACGAGTCCGCGGGTCTGTCGCACAATGGATTCGAGGTTATGAAAGGGTCAATCAGAATTGAAACATCGGTGATGACTTCGGCAAATGCGTGTCCGTGGAATATAATTTTCATATGATCACTCTCCATATTGTTAATTTAATTCACATGATATATTATATCAAAAGAAATTTTGGCGGGGGTTATGTTTTGAATAAAAAATTCAGGGCCGATATGATACTGCTTATGCTGACTGCCTTCTGGGGAGTAAGTTTTCCGCTCATGCGAAACGTTCTTGAATACATGCCCGCGCTTCCATATCTTTCCATCAGATTTCTGATAGCGGCGGCGGTTGTCTCCATTTTCTTTATTAAAAGCCACAAAAAAATCGGCAGGATCGAATTCAACGGCGGATTCAGGATAGGATTCCTGCTTTTCGCAGGAATGGCTCTTCAGGTTTTCGGGCTTTATTATACAACAGCATCAAACTCTGCGTTCATTACTTCCATGAGCGTTGTATTCGTACCAATATTGCTTGCACTGTTTTTTAAAAGAAAGACAAACCGGCTGACCGTCATGGGAATAATCCTGGCGTCGGCGGGATTGTTCCTGATATCCGGGATAGGCAGGCTAAAGTTCAATCCGGGTGATCTCCTGACGTTGTTTTGTGCGATAACATTTGCGCTGCAAATAATATATATTGACAAATATACAAAAGAAGGCGACCCGTCGGCCATAGCAATTGTCCAGCTGTGGACGGCTGCGTTCTTTACAACCCTTGTATGGCTTGCCTTTGACAGGTCGGCGATAATATGGAACATTGAGGTGGCCGCTGTTCTTCTTGTTACGGCGGTTTTCGGAACTGCTTTCGCATTCTCAGCCCAAATACTGGTCCAGAAGGATACAACGCCGTCAAACGCAGCCCTTATATTTACGATGGAACCCATGTTCGCATTGTTCTTTGCCATGATAATCCCTGATTCGAAAGGAAACGTAGAGGTTCTTGCTCTTATGAATGCAATAGGCTGCTTCCTGATTCTTTCAGGAACGTTGGTAAGCGAGTATAAGACTATATTCGCGGTTCTAAGGAAGAAAAATGGAAGGATTTAAGACCCTGTCGGAATATTTCAAGGATGAATTCGGATTTAAAGTTGCAAAGATCGGCATCAATGCGGGCTTGTCGTGCCCGAACAGGGACAATGGCAGCGGAGGATGTCTTTTTTGCACTGATGCCGGCGCGGGTGAATTCGCGGGCAATCCGGAACTATCAATCAGCGGGCAAATCGCAGAGGGTAAAAAGACATGCGATTTAAAATGGAATTGCGGAGGATACATTGCATATTTTCAGAGTTTTTCAAATACATATGCACCTATGGATATACTGCGGTCGAAATTTGACGAGGCGATTGGATCCGATGGAATACTAGGGCTTGCGATAGCGACCCGTCCGGACTGCATTGACGGGGAAATTGTCAATCTGCTCGGGGAATATGACAAACGGACATTCCTTTGGATTGAGCTTGGATTTCAGACATCAAATGAAAACACGGCGTCGCTTGTCAACCGGGGGTATTCGAACGAGGTATTTGATAAGGCCGTGGGGCTGCTCCATGATAAAGGAATAAAAATTGTAGTTCATCTTATTGCAGGACTGCCGGGAGAAGGCAGGAAGGAATTCCTTGAATCGGTTAAGTATGTCAACCGCCTGAAACCCTGGGGGATTAAATTCCACAGTATATATATTCAGAGAAATTCACGGCTGGCGGAGTATTCCCTGGCTGCGGGGTTCGATCCATTATCAATGAGCGAGTACATCGATTTCATTTCCGATGCAATTTTAATGCTCGATAAAAACATCATCATCCACAGAATGACAGGGGACCCCGACAGAAGGCTTTTGATAAAACCGTTCTGGGCATGCGACAAGCTAAGGGTTTTAAGCGGTATAAGACGGGCGGTTTCAATGAAAAGCAAAACGCAGAACTAAAAAAGAGTTTTTTATCCGCCATTCATCAAATGTTCCCGCAGGCTGTCAATGTACTCTTCAATCAATTCGGTTGCCATTGGATAGTATACGGGATCCTTCGGAGACACCAGGCGCATGGTTGCAATGGCATTTTCATAATCAGGAACAAGGGCAAGTTCCATGGCCCTTTGGAAATATTCCCTGGATTCAAAAATCACGGCAGCATCTTCCTGTAGCTCTATTATTTTTACGGATGTATAGGCGGAAAAATAAAAGAACTCATCCATTGTTTTTCGAAATAAATCGTAATCTATTGTTTCAAAAATGAAATCCTCATATATTTTCGTGACTATTGAATCGAAATCATCCGGGTCCAGGAAGGAGAAATATGATGAAGCAATCATCCGGAGTCCTTCATTCTCAACACCGCCGATACAGGAATTCATATAGTATTGAGTATATTTTTCAGACAGCAAATCTGAAAAATCAGCAAGAAATACATCATCCGCCTTCTTATCGGGATAAACATAAGGCCATAAGGAGGATGCATTTTCAAAGTCGCCCGAATCTATGAAACCAATGAAAGAAGACGCGCGAAGCTCATTTTCATTCCGAAGATTTTTTGCCTCGATACGAAAAACAATGATATTGAGTGCCAGTATTGCCAGTGTCGCAATTGTCAGCCACAACAGGATTCTCTTGCTTTCAAACTTATACAGGAATGGCATTCGCTTTGCCTTTCATATTTGTTTTTCCGCCATTCCCGCGGTTTGTAAATACAAGTTTAAGGAATATAGGTGTAGCTATCGACGTAACTATGACCATGACGGCTATTGGAGCGAAATATGAAGCGGGGATGATGCCCGCCGAAACTCCTTTGTTGGTAACGATCAGAGCGACCTCGCTTCTTGCAACCATTCCGACACCAATCTGAAGGGCTTCCCTTGCACCGGAGCCTGTGAGTTTTGCTCCAAGCATACAGCCCGCCGCCTTTGTTATTATTGCGGTTCCGGTTATCGCAAGCGCCAGCCACAGCATAGACATGCTGAAAGAAGTAAATTCTATGCTGATTCCGACCGAGGCAAAGAAAATAGGGGTAAGCAGCATGTAGGAAAGTATTTCAAACCTGCGGTGTATGTAGCCGCTGTGAACGGTGGTCGATATGATGAGTCCGGCAATGAAGGCGCCCGCAATGTCGGCGACACCGAAATATTTCTCGCCAAGGAAAGCAAGGAAAAGGCAGAATGCAAAGGCGAAAATGGGAAACCTGCGTTTTTTCTTATGGACCTTGCTGTAGCTGTTGAACAGCTTGTTGAAAGGAATACCAATTATAATGGCGACAAAAAAGAATAAAATGATTTTAAGCAGTACCCCGCCTATTGCGGAAGCGCCCCCGCCGTCGGAAATACCCATCATGAAAGTCAGTATAACAAGTCCAAGTACGTCATCTATGATTGCGGCCCCAAGAATGATTGTTCCTGCGCGTGTCTTGAGTTTGCCCATTTCCTGCAGTGTTTCAACTGTAATGCTGACGCTGGTAGCCGTAAGTATGACGCCTATGAAAATATTCTCAACCAACGGGAAAAATGAAAGGTTGAAGGCTGATGATACCAGAAATCCTCCCGCAAGCGGAATCAATACTCCGAAACCCGCTACAATCATAGAGGCCTTTCCTGCATTTTTCAATTCCTTCAGATCGACTTCCGTTCCAGCGCAGAACATTATAACTATTACGCCTATTTCAGCAAGGTCGCTTATCAGCTCGGTCTCATGAATTATGCCGAGGACCGCCGGCCCGAGGATAAGTCCTGCGAGAAGGGCGCCGACAACCTGAGGCAACTGGAATTTGCGGGTAATGACACCGAGGGCCTTTGTGCTGACCAGTATTATGGCAAGGTCTACCAAAAATTCAATATTCATTGATTTATCCTGTCTGTTAATCTTAAATTAATATAACAAAAAGAAATGGCAAAAACAATATGACGAATACTAAAAGTTCAGCCTGCGGTAAGATTCGCATAAGAGCAAATACATAAGGCAAGAGGATACTTTGGCTCCGGTTTGAATAAATGTGTTAATATTGATTTCAGTTATATGAAAGGATGATTGCTTATGAGGATGCCATGGAATGTATTTGTATACGTATACCGCAGGAGATCGTCGGGATTCGAATACCTTCTTCTCAAACGAAGGGATGATTCATCATGGCAGGGAGCCGCCGGAGGAGGGGAGGACGGGGAATCACCGGAAGAGGCTGCAAAAAGGGAAGCCGCGGAGGAAACGGGTTTGAATGTCAATTCCCTTTCCAGGCTTGATACAACGGGATGGGTGAGAGCTGTTTATTTCAATGGCCGCGCAGACTGGGGACCGGATATCTATGTATTGCCGATCTATTATTTTGCGGCTGAACAGTCAGGCACGGTAACCCTGTCAGGGGAACACGCGGAATATTTATGGACTGATTATGAAAAGGCCGCCTCAATGTTATTCTGGCATGACAATCTTACCGCTTTGTGGGAATTGAATGAAAGACTTAAGAATAATGATATACGAGTAATAAATGAAGATTAACCGCCGGCTTCTGAAACTGAAGGATTTTTATCCGCATAAGACCATGACCGGTGTTATCGCTGACGAACGGCGCAGGAAAGATTATAACCTTGACAAATATGACTTATATCAATAAAATGTATGCAAAGCGATGACGAAGAGCTTTGTTATGGAAACCGAAAGGGAGTAAATGCCGAGACTGAAAGCATTTTACGGTGGAAATACCAAACAAGCGACACTTCCGAGCAGACGGCTTGAAATCAAGTAGGGCCGGACGTTTTCCGCGTTAAGGAGTTAAGTGGACCAAATGTGTCAACAAGGGTGGCACCGCGGGTATTACCCGTCCCTTGCAGTATTGCTGTAAGAGGCGGTTTTTTATTATCCGAAAGAAATATTGACAATGGCGGGCATTTTTAGCCTGCGGGGAGGTGGATATGAAAGTTACACTGCCAAAGGGTACGAAGGATATTCTGCCTGATGAAATGATAGGCTGGCGGTTTGTTGAAAATACTTTTTATCAAATTTGCATCAATTCAGGGTATGGCGAAATAAGGACGCCTGTTTTTGAGTATACGAATCTGTTCAACAGGGGGGTCGGGGACACCACTGATATAGTTCAGAAGGAAATGTATACTTTCAATGACAAGGGCGGAAGGTCGCTTACCCTGAGGCCCGAGGGAACCGCGGGAGTCGCAAGAAGCTTCATAGAAAAGGGAATGGCATCCCTTCCGCAGCCCGTAAAGCTTTTTTATATGATAACGGCATATAGATATGAAAACGTTCAAAAAGGCAGATACCGTGAATTCAACCAGCTCGGCGCGGAAATTTTCGGAGCCGCAGGTCCTGTCGCGGATGTTGAGGTAATCTCCCTCCTGAATAATTTTTTCAGCAAGCTTGGCCTTGATAAACTTTCACTTGAGATAAACAGCATAGGATGCCCCGGATGCCGAAATGCATATAACGTGAAGCTGAAGGAATATTATTCGGACAGGATAGACGGAATGTGCGCCGATTGCAAGCGCAGGTTCGATACAAATCCGCTCAGGCTCATTGATTGCAAGAACGAGAGCTGCATTGCGGCCTCTCTTGATGCCCCCCTGATGCTGGACAATCTTTGCGGCGAATGCGCTTCTCATTTTTCAGGGGTAAAGGCAGGACTTGACAGCCTTGATATTAAATACACGGTGAACCCGCGCATCGTAAGGGGGCTGGACTACTATACAAAGACGGTTTTTGAGTTCGTGTCTGAAAATGTAGGCACGCAGGGAACTGTTTGCGGCGGCGGCAGGTACGACGGCCTTGTTGAGTCGCTGGGCGGTTCAGGCACCCCCGGGATAGGTTTTTCGCTTGGCGTCGAAAGGCTTTTCATGGAGCTTGAAAGCAATAACATCATAACCGGCGACAAGCTGGTACCCGAAATATATTTTGTAACCATAGGAGAGAAGGCGTACGCATATGCCCGGAAATTATCCTGTGCGCTCAGAAGGGCTGGCGTATATACGGAAATGGATCTTTTGGGCAGAAGCGTCAAGGCCCAGATGAAGGATGCGGACAGGAAAAATGCAAGATATGTCCTTGTTGTGGGCGATGACGAGATAAGGCAAAACAAGGCGCAGATAAAGATCATGGAGACAGGCGAGCTGAAGGATGTCAGCCTGGACTCAATATATAAAAGAATTCTTGAAAAGAAAGTGCAGGTGGTTTGATATGGCGGAGTTGATGGGGGGAATCAAGAGGACGGGCAGATGCGGGGATTTCACGACCGGCGATATCGGAAGAAAAGTGAATGTGATGGGCTGGGTGAACAAACGAAGGAACCTGGGCGGCGTAATATTCATTGACGTCAGGGATGTCAGCGGAATCATGCAGGTCGTTTTCAAGAGCGAGCTAAACGCCGCGTTGTTCGGTAAAGCGGAAAAGCTCAGGAACGAATATGTCGTCTCGGTCAGCGGGCATATAATTGAAAGGGATCCCGATACTGTGAATCCGAATCTGCAGACCGGCTTTATTGAGGTGGTCGCCGAAGAACTCAGGATTCTGTCAGAGGCCTCGACTCCTCCCATAGACATGGATGAAAACAGCAAGACGAATGAATTGATGCGCCTGAAATACAGATACCTTGATCTTCGCAGAAGCACCCTGCAGGAAAACTTCAAGCTTCGCCACCGTACTGTCAAGGTTGCCAGGGATTTTTATGATGAAAATGGCTTTCTCGACATAGAGACGCCGTTCATGACCAAATCCACCCCGGAAGGAGCAAGGGATTATCTGGTTCCAAGCCGTGTGAACAAGGGTTCGTTTTATGCGCTCCCGCAGTCGCCGCAGATCTTCAAGCAGCTTTTGATGGTTTCGGGATTCGACAGATACATGCAGGTCGTCAGATGCTTCCGGGACGAGGATTTGCGTGCGGACAGGCAGCCTGAGTTTACTCAGATTGACGTAGAGATGTCTTTTGTGGATGAAGGCGACGTAATAAGCATCAACGAGAAGTTCATACAAAGGCTCATGAAGGAGGTAAAGGGAATTGATGTCTTGCTTCCTCTTCCCGCAATGACTTACAAAGAGGCAATGGACCGCTTCGGCTCGGACAAGCCTGACCTCAGGTTCGGACTTGAGCTGGTGGACCTGTCGGATATCCTTGCCGGCAGCGGTTTCAAGGTTTTTTCGGATGCTGTCAAAAATGGCGGAAGCGTCAGGGCGATCAACGCGAAGGGATGCGGAAGGATTTTCAGCAGACGCGAGATCGATGCGCTTGTTGAATTTGTCAAAATATACGGGGCGAAGGGAATGGCATGGATCACTGTAGAGGAAAATGAGTTGAAATCAGCCATAATAAAGTTCCTCTCAGAGGAAGAAATCAAGGAACTGCTATCAGCGGCGTCGGCTGAGCCAGGCGACCTGATCCTGATGGTGGCAGACAGCGACAAGGTAGTATATGACTCTCTGGGAGGCCTCAGGACGGAACTTGCAAGAAAACTCGGCTTGCTCAAGGACAATGGCGATTTCAATTTCCTGTGGGTTACCCACTTCCCGTTGCTCGAATATGATGCCGAGGAAAAAAGATGGACTTCAACCCATCATCCGTTCACATCCCCGCTTGACGAGGACCTGGACAAGCTTGAGAGCGACCCGGGCAGCGTCAGGGCGAAGGCATACGACCTTATTCTCAATGGTGTCGAGCTTGGCGGGGGCAGCATAAGGATTCACAGGAGGGACATACAGAAAAAGATTTTTAATCTCCTGGGATTTTCCGATGAAGAGGCGCACGAACGCTTTGGCTTCCTTCTCGAGGCATTCGAATATGGTGTTCCGCCGCACGGTGGAATTGCCTTTGGACTTGACAGGCTTGTGATGCTTCTCGCCGGCGAAAAAAGCATAAGGGATGTCATTGCATTTCCGAAAATACAGAATGCATCGTGCCCGATGACTGATGCTCCTTCAAGAGTTGATGAAAAGCAGCTCAGGGAACTTGCGATAAAGCTTGACCATGATCAGCTTTGAGATCAGGGAACACCGGGCATTGATGATGCGTATCGGATTACCTCGGAGGATAAAGAAACGAATGCAAAGGCGATTTTTATGACTGACTCCGGAAATTTCCTTGATGGAATAAATTCCTTTTATCAGAAAAGGGCGGTAAAAGGCAAAATATACGGCCCCCATTCCTTTACACCCGGACTTGAGCCTACATACTGGGCGAGCAGCTATCCGGCGCTTGCCCTGTCATTGACAGGAATAATGGATGAGTGCATCAGTCCCGTAGAAAAAAAACAATGGTTCGATTATCTGAGCGCGGGGCAGGACAAGGAAACCGGATTCTTCATGGAACCGGTGAATGATGATAACAAACCCAGGGGGCCCGTTCACAGGGCGGAGGATATCTTTTGGCACGGGGCGACCTTTGTCATAGGCGCGCTTCATGTTCTGGGCGGAAATCCGGCGCATCCTTTCAAGGCGGTTGACAAATATAAAAGCAAAGGGGCAATGGAATCCTGGCTTTTATCGCTTCCATGGAAAGATCCATGGAAAGCGGGGAACTGGACATATGACATGGGCTGCATCATGGGGTCGGACTACCTCATTACCGGCGACAGGTCGAATCTGGAGGCAATGGATGCTTTCTTTGACTGGCATGATGCGCATACGGACCCGGAAACGGGCTGGTGGAACATTGCAGGTGATTCAGAGCTCTTCAGACAGCAGTACGGCGGTTACCACACATTGATGGTTTACTGGATGTACGGCAGGGAAGTGCCTGATCCGGAAAAAATGATAGCCAGCTCATTGAAGCTTCAGTGCGGGAACGGAAGCTACGGCAACATGGGGTGCTGCGGCGACATGGATGTCGTGGACGCGGTTGTCACGCTGAGCAGGCAATACGGTGTTTGCATGAATGATGTCAGGGAATCAGTTGAAAAATTTTATCCTTATCTTATGTCTCTTCTTGATTGCGACGGAGGGTTTATTGGCAGTCCCGGCGAAGAGCACATTGACCTTGGATGGAAGCTTCACAGAGGTGAAAGGGGCAGGGCGGATGCGTGCAGCACATATTTCAGGACATATACATTGTCGCTTGTCTGCGAAATATTGGAGCTTGAGTGGCTTTTAGATGTAAAATGGAAGCATATGGACGGTTTCTGCCATGGCAGGCGGCCGGAATGTTTATTATAAGGTGTTATTGAAAAGATGAAAAAATACATAGGATTGACTATTGTGGCTGTTATGTTGATATCCCTGGCAGTCGTTCTTACGGGATGCATCAAGGTCCCCATCAGTTTATATGGATATATTGATACCGCGGGAGACTGGGTGGTCAAACCGTATTATCACATGGCGCTTCCGGCTGGCGACGGCATGCTTGCGGTAAGGGCGGGCGAGGAAGGTTACGGGAAGTGGGGATTCATCAACAGGGAAAATGAGATTTTGATTGACCTTGTTTATGACGATGTCGGAATATTTGCAGATGGAATCGCCCCGGTCATGGTGCGCGAGGGAACAAAGGAGTCATGGTGGTTCATAGACAAACAAGGGAACATGCTCTTTGACAGAAAATTCAAGGATGCCCTGCCGTTTTCAGAGGGACTGGCAGCTGTAAAAAGCGCCGAGGCTGAAACCGAGGATTTGTGGGGTTTCATCGACAAAACGGGCGAATATGCCATAGAACCGCGTTTTTCAGGTGCAAGCTCCTTTTCAGAAGGCCTTGCAATGTATATGGAAGGGGTTGGTACGGCCGGCGTCTCAGGATATATAGATACAAATGGGAATATTGCGATTGAAGCAAGGTATACATATGCAAGGAATTTCAGCGAAGGACTTGCGGCGATCAAACTGACCGCCGATCCCGAAAAGCAGGACTGGGGATATATAGATACCGAAGGCAATGTAATTATTCCATTCACCTATGGCTTCGCAAAGCCGTTCAAGGATGGAATCGCACCGGTTTTCATCGGCACGACGATTAAGGGCAAGTGGGCGTATGTCAATGTGCAAAATGAATTGGTCATTCCACCGGTTTTTTCAGAAGCATTTAGTTTTTCCGAGGGATTTGCCGCTGTTCAGACCGAATTTGATCCCGGAACAAACTGGGGTTTCATAAACTCGAAAGGGGAGCTGGTGCTTGGAGGCAAATATTCGGCGGCTTCTGATTTTCAGGAAGGAATAGCCCCCGTGGGGGTAATTGTCGACAGATAAAATGGTTGATTCGGTTTGGATTGAAAATTTACAATGTAATGTTTCTCTTGGTCTGCCCGATGCAATCAAATGTGCGAGACCCTGGGTCGATGAGCCAGGCTTTGCAAATCCTTCTATAGAATTCCTGAATGATCCTTTTTTATTCAATGACATGGGGAAAGCCGTCGCATTGATAACAGATGCCATTGAAAACAACCATAGGATATGCATATATGGGGATTATGACGCTGACGGCCTTACATCGTCCGCCATGATGCTTGATTTTCTGAAAAGACACGGCGCCCTTGCCGACAAGATAATACCAAACAGATTTGATGACGGGTACGGACTTAACATGGAATCAGCAATTCAAATCGTAGAATCGGGCGTAAGTCTTGTAATTACAACTGATTGCGGAATTTCTGCAATAGATGAAATCAAATATTTAAAGCAAAACAATGTAAAGGTTCTTGTTTCCGATCATCATCAGGCTCCGTTCGAACTTCCTGAAGCCGATGCAATTGTCTGTTGCTCAAGGCCGGACAATAAATATCCGTTTGCGCATTTATCCGGCGCCGGTGTGGTATTTAAAATTTTACAGGCTTTATGTGAAACATGGGGAAAAGGCGGCGAGTACCTTGAATATCTTCCTCTTGCGGCACTGGGAACAGTCGCGGATATAGTTCCGCTTACGGGTGAAAACAGGGTTATCGTTAAAAATGGACTGGACTCAATCGGAAGGGGCGGGAACGCCGGAATAAGGGCATTGCTTGAAAATGCAGGTTCAGCCAACGGAAAGGTTTCATCATATGCGCTTGGATTCATTGTGGGGCCGAGGATAAATGCTGCGGGAAGGATGGGAGATCCGCTCAAGGCGTTTGATATACTCACTGAAAAAGATTATGCAAAGGCATTGGGCATGGCGGCGTTTCTTTCAGCATTGAACAACAGGCGGAGGGATGAACAGAACAAGGTTGTCAATATAATAAAAGAGATCATGGAGAATGATGAAGACCTTATGAATTCCCCGGTAATTGTTGCCGGAAAACACGATATCAGCAAGGGGGTAATTGGAATCGCCGCTTCAAAGATATGCGAGGAATACAATAAGCCGGCAATAATATTCAGCATAAATGACGGCATTGCGACCGGCTCGGGACGAAGCTCAGGGGATTTTTCCCTGATTGAAAGCCTCAGGCATTGCGAATGCCTGCTCATGAAATACGGGGGTCACAAAATGGCGGCGGGTGTGGAACTTGATGAAAGCAGGATCGGCGAATTACGCGAATGCCTTGCCGGATACGCCTTGTCGAATAAAATTGAAACAGGAGGCAAACCCAGCATATACATCGACGCGATTGTCAGGCCTTTTGATATTACCCGGGACAACTGCAGCTTTTTAAATTCGCTTGAACCTTATGGAAAGGGCAATGAAAAACCCCTTCTTTCCATGCATGGCGTTTTGCTGACGGAACCAAGGGTCATCGGGAAGGACATGAAACATATGTCTTTTAAAATTAACAAAGGAAGCATCTGCATAAAGGGAATATTTTTCAATTCAACTGAATATTTTGACATGATAAGGGGGAATGAAAAATTCGACATAGCCTTCCACCTTGAATTGAACGAGTACATGGGAAGGAAATCATTGTAATTGAACATCGTTGATATAAAGGTTTGCACCGATACGCCGGATGTTGTTGAAATCATTTAATGTTCGCTATTTTGATTGATATGATAGAATATTGCAAAAGGAAACAATTTTCCGACTGCATCCGGCTGCAGTGAAGCATAAAAAGGCAATGAAGTTGCTTTACCTGAGGATCGGGCAATACGAAGAAACTTGAATCTATGGAACGGATGACATGAAAAAGGCATTTGGGGAATTAATCGAGAAAATAAAAAAGTATAATCCGAACTCAAATTTTGAGCTTATTGAATCGGCATATAATGTTGCAAAAAAATACCACGAGGGACAGGTGCGGCTTTCAGGGGAACCTTTCCTGAACCATCCGATTGAAGTCGCGAAGATCCTTGCCGACCTTGAACTGAACTCCAAGACAATAGCCGCCGGCCTAATGCACGATGTGATTGAGGACACGGATGCGGATTACAATGAGATCAAGGAGCTGTTCGGCGAGGAAATAGCCGACATGGTGGAAGGAGTCAGCAAGCTGTCAAAGCTTGCGCTCGACACGAGGAAGGAACAGCAGGTTGAAAACCTGAGGAAAATGCTGATGGCGATGTCAAAGGATATCAGGGTCATCATCATCAAACTTTCCGACAGGCTGCACAACATGAGGACCCTTGCGCATGTGTCCCGTGAAAAACAAATAGAAAAAGCCACGGAAACAATGGAAATATACGCGCCTATCTCACATAGGCTTGGAATGTCCGCCTTCAAATGGGAGCTGGAGGACCTTTCGTTCCGATACCTGTATCCCGAGGAATACCGCAATCTGGTGACGCAGATAGCCGTAAAAAGAAAAGAACGCGAAAAATACATAGATGATATCATCGTTGAGATAAAGGAAAACCTGAAGGAAAAGAATATCGAAGGCATAATCGACGGAAGGGTCAAGCACCTGTACAGCATTTATTCGAAGATGAAGCGTCAGAATACTACGATTGAACAGATCTTCGACATGTTCGCCGTAAGGATAATAGTTGACAACATAAAGGACTGCTATGCCGCGCTTGGCATGGTGCATGAGATGTTCAGGCCGGTTCCGGGAAGATTCAAGGATTATATAGCGATGCCAAAGCCGAACATGTATCAGTCGCTCCATACAACCCTGGTCGGGAAACAGGGACATCCTTTTGAAGTCCAGATAAGAACGCACGATATGCACCGCATTGCGGAATACGGCATAGCCGCCCACTGGAAATACAAGCAGGGGATAAGCAGGGCCGACGACATAGAAAACAAGCTTGCATGGCTGAGGCAAATGATTGAATGGCAAAAGGACACTGCCGATGTCGATGAATTCTACGACAACCTGAAGATCGACCTGTTTGATGACGAGGTTTTCGTTTTCTCGCCAAAGGGAGATGTCATTAATCTTCCCGCTGGTTCCACCCCCATAGATTTCGCATATTCGATTCACAGTGCCATAGGCAACAAGATGACCGGGGCAAAAATCAACGGGAAGATGGTCCCTATCAGCTATGTGCTTGAAAACGGCGATATAGTTGAGATCATTACTCTCTCTTCTTCAAAGGGTCCGAGCAGGGACTGGTTGAAAATAGTTAAAAGCACTCAGGCGAAGAATAAGATCAGGCAGTATTTCAAAAAGGAACACAGGGACGAGAATATTGAAAAAGGCCGGGAGATGATCGAACATGAGCTGAAAAGGCAGGGGTTGTCTTTCCAGGAACTTTTCAAACCGGAATATTATGAAGATATGCTCAAACGTTATAATTTCAAGACCCTCGATGATGCGCTTGGGGCCGTGGGGTATTCCGGGATTACATCCAATAAAATAATATCAAAACTCAAGGAAGCTTACAGGAAGGCCAATCCCGACGATCCCGCTTTGAAAGACAAGGAATTACAGCAAAAGGATAAGGCGGCGCCTGTAACTACAACCGACGAGCGGGGAATCATTGTCCGCGGAATAAACAATTGCCTCGTTACGATCGGAAAGTGCTGCAATCCGGTCCCGGGAGACGATATAATAGGATATATAACAAGGGGCCGCGGCGTAACGATTCATAGAAGGGACTGTGTCAACGTAATAAACGACCCCAAGTTCAAGGAGCGTGAGATTGATGTAAGGTGGGCTGAGAAAACTTCGGCTGACTACCAGTCCGAAATAGTGATCAAGGCCCATGACAGGAACAATCTCTTGAATGAAATCACCAATGTGCTCCATGATTCTTCGATATCCCTTACATCCGTGGAAGGCAAGGCGAATAAAGAAGGTTATGCAATAATTAAGCTTCAGATGGGAATACTTAACAAAGACCAGCTTTCCACGGTCATCAAGAGACTGAAAAGGCTGAGCGGGGTAATCGACATTAACAGGTCGAACAGAAAGGCCGGGAAAAGATGAGGGCGGTTGTTCAGCGCGTGTCAGAAAGCTCAGTTGAAACAGGAGGGGCTGTCCTGGGTAGGATTGGACTGGGGATAAACATACTTCTGGGTATTAAATCCGATGATACCATGAAGGATATATCATACCTTGCGGGGAAAATACTCAGACTCAGGATATTTCCTGATCAAGACGGGAAAATGAACCTGTCAGTACAGGATGTAAATGGAGAAATATTGATCATAAGCCAGTTCACTTTGTACGGTGATTGCAGAAAATACAATCGCCCGAGCTACTCCGATTCGGCGGAATCCGAAACTGCACGCGTATTATACGGTAAGTTTGTGGATTATATCAAGGATAACAGCAATCTGAGGGTAGAGACCGGTGTTTTTCAGGCGGATATGATGGTAACCATCAAGAATGACGGTCCCGTAACCTTGATATTGGACAGCAGATAGGGACAGTTGCATATGATGAATGTTAAGAAATTCGAAAGCAGGATGCTTGGAGCAAATACTTATATTATATATAAAGGCAATCAAGCGGCAATAATTGATCCATGCGCCGCAGTTTCAAAAATAAGCGGTTTCCTGAAGGAAAATTCGCTTAAGCCCAAAGTGATACTGCTTACACATGCCCACATAGACCACATGCTGCATATTGATGAATATCGCAATGATTTTGGAATAAAGGCCGCTGTGCACGAGGCTGATTTTGATTCGGTTTCAGATTCATCGAGGAATGGGGCGAGGCTTTTTGGCATGAATAGAAGTTTTCGCAGCGCGGATATAAGGCTCAGGGACGGGGACATGATACAGGTCGACGATGAAACCTTGTCAATTATATCAACCCCCGGGCATACCAAGGGAAGCATATCCATATACACCCCGGGAATTGTTTTCACTGGGGATACGCTTTTTTATATGTCGGTCGGCAGAACGGACCTTGGGGATGGCAGCCAAGCTGATTTGTTGTTTTCACTGAAAAACAAGCTTATGAAACTCCCGGGTAATACAACGGTCTATCCCGGACACGGAACGAAATCGATGATTGAATTTGAGAGAATGAACAACCCGTATATTTAAGAACGTCGAAATGATGTCAAAAATGCATCGGGCACTCATAAACATGGCCCTTGGACTGATTTTTTTATTGTTTTAAAAAATATATTAAAGTATAATAATAATATACAAATGAAAAATACGGGAGTTACTGATGAAGAAATTCTTTTTAGCAATGACCATGGTATGTTTGTTTTTGTTTTGCCAGAATGTTTCCGCGGAAACATTCTTTTCTGAAATTTCCGGCGACAAGCTTTTGGTGACGATCAAGTCCGATTCAGGGTCCAAAGAGGTCCGCACGGTGCCCATTGTTGAATTCGAGGGCAAAAAATACATAGGCATCCGTAAAATGTCCGAAG
This sequence comes from Clostridia bacterium, assembly GCA_016935835.1. GTDB lineage: Bacteria > Bacillota > Clostridia > DUPQ01 > DUPQ01 > JAFGQE01. Next base: position 23,686 of record JAFGQE010000036.1, read on the forward strand.
CCTGCGGAGCCGATTCACTTGAATGGGATGGAGCAACGAAAACCATCAGCGTGTCAATTGCCGGCCGTTCAATTTTATTAACATCTGATTCGCCTTCCGTTTATATCAATGGAACAAGGCATGAATTTGAAAATAATGTAATTATCGTGGATGGAACTTCCTATGCTCCGGTTGAAGCCCGCTGGATATTCACGGATGAATCCGGTAATACAGCGGAGCAGGCGGCATTGCCCGAAAAATTATCGCCCGATGGTAATTTGGGAACATTGTCCATTGAAAATGGAGACGCCTCTGACAGGATCAGACTTCCTGTGCCAAGGGATTTCGTGGTTTCAGATTTTATCCTGACAAATCCAGACCGGCTTGTCATTGACGCAAGGGGACTGAAAATAGAAGGCGCCGTCCCCTCCGGCAGTACTTTTGATGGCATTCGTCATTTTACGGACTCAAAAGGCATGACCAGGATTGTATTTGAATTGAATGACAATTATAAATACAGCATTCATAGTGATAACGGTGAAACGCTGATCGACATATCACCAGACGGCATTTTCACGAGCGTCAATCAAATCATTGAATTCACAAACAACAAAATAATTATAAATACAGGAAATTATGCCGGCTACAGGATAAGCCGCTCCTCGGATCCGTTCGCCCTTGAAGTATTCCTGCCCATAAAACTTTCGGCATCCGATAACACATTACGGCCGGAAGGAAATCTGATAACGGGGGTAACAGCATCAATTGTTCCCGAAGGAACCGTTTTGCTTATAGAAATGGCAGCACAAAACGCCTTTGAACTTGAAAAACTTTCTGATGCTTTCATAGTCGGCATATATGAGCCTGTTGTAAAAAACATTGAGTATCACAATTTAGATGATAAACAATATATCGGTATAAATGGGATTTCCGGAGCGGAGAACTTTTCGATAAGCAAATCTTCAGACGGGCGAAGGATAGAGGCAAGGATATACGATCCGAAAAAGTCCATTACTTCCGGTCAGATTTATATAAATGACAAAAAGGTCAAAAACATATTTGTTTCCCGCGACGGCGAATACGCGCTGGTCGGGATCGAAGCCGTGAAACCACTTAATCCGGCACTTGTTTCAAATGACAAAACAATGAGGATTTATTTAAACGAAAGCGATTATTCGGGCAAGCTTGTAGTCATTTCCGCCGGCCATGGAGGAATTGACCCCGGCGCTGTCGCAGGGAATATACATGAAGCTGACATTAATCTTTCGATTGCATTCAAAATTCAGACAGAACTTGAGAAGATGGGAATCGAAACATATATGATCCGAACGGACGATACTTTTGTCGGAATTGAGGAAAGGGCGCGTATAGCCAATTCATTGAAGGCGGACCTTTTTCTCTCAATACACTGCAATACTTTCGACGACCCGGCATTCGACGGACTGATGACGCTCGTGCACTCCGGAAGGCTTGATTATAAAAATCCAAATGGATTTACCGCCGGGACAATAGTTCATGCGAAATTGATCGAATACACAAATGCAATGGACAGGGGTGTAAGGATCAGGGATAAAATCGTTGTTTTAAAGAACACGAACATGCCGGCAGTTGAAATAGAAGCCGGATTTTTGACAAATCCGGCTGAATTGGTTAAATTATTAGATGACTCTTATCAATGGAAAATCGCAACCGGAGCCGCGGCGGGCATTGGCGAAGTTCTTGATCTGATGTCGGATTAAACTATACAGGCGGTTGATTTTGGCCAGGACAAGAAACTTCGGGAAAATTTCATTGATATTGATTATAATCGCTGCTGTTATCGTAGCGTCAATTTTTGGACTGTCTTATTTGATACGCCGTCTATCTTCCGACGCGGGACATACCAGCTCTCAAAACAATACGGGACCTGATAACGCCATGCCGGGAAACCAGGAAATCAAGAACGGTGAAATAATTTTGCCCGAAGACATTGAGTCCATCATTGAATTCAGAGGGGATGTCCTTTCGTTGACAAATCCCGGCAAGGATTACAGATATTCAGTAAAAACCGGAGTATATAAGTTTGAGATGATGCTCGGTAACAGAGCGACAGATAAAATTGGAATTTTCAGTGTGCAGGGCGGGGACTTCTTTAAGTCCTATGAGATAAGCGAAGAAAGCGAAGGAGTGCGCATAACCGCATCATCGGAAACTCCTTTCACAATAGTGGAATCAATGGCTTCGGATACTCTTGAATTGAGTTTTGTTCCTCAGAAGAATCTGCAAAAGCTTGTTTACAGTAATGACATGGACCGTGTTCATCTTCATATCGACAAAGGTGTACTCTCAAATGAGTCGGACAGCGAAATCAAATACTACAGCGAGAAATACGACGCAGACACAAATACCAGGACAATATTGATTGAAAAAAAATACCTTCCGCCGCTGCATGACGATAGATTGGTATTCAACGATGGGACGCTTGATTACATTGATATTCTGAATTTTGATGGATATGTTCAGCTTAAGTTCGCCCTTGGCGACGAGTCCGTCGTCATCTATCCAAATACAAGGGACTATGACGCCGTCTTTACTTTCATAAAACCAAATACCGATGGCTTGCTCATAGTGCTGGATCCGGGGCATGGCGGCATTGACGGGGGGGCGGTTTCGGCGGACGGCGGCATAATTGAAAAGGACATTGTAATGTCAATTGGAAAAATGCTTAAGCTTGGTTTGATTGAATCAGGCTATAAGGTTTACAACCTTCGCGAGGAGGACGCCTTCCTCGGCCTTAAGGAAAGGACGGACATTGCAAATTTACTGGGTGCCAATGCCATAATAAGCATTCACATCAACTCATATACAGATCCCGGGGTAAGCGGAACTGTTACATTGTACAAGGATTCATATGACCTTGCGTCACTGATACAGCAGGAAGTCGTAGGCAGGATATACAGCGCCAACATGGGCGCCGTTCAAAAAACTGATCTTTCGATATTGAACAGGGCGCTGATGGATGCCGTTATTGTTGAAACAGGGTTTGTGACCAATGTCATGGAGGCGGCGAAACTAAGCGACCCGGAATACCAGCTTTTGATAGCCAAAGGCATAGAGGCGGGTATAAATCTATATTATGGCAAAGGAGGGGACTAGGGATGGATGATAAGGCGCTTAGGAAAGTCAGGATGACAAGGAACTACATCAAGTATCCCGAAGGTTCGGTTCTTGTCGAATTCGGAGACACCAAGGTGCTGTGCAACGCAAGCATAGAGGAAAGGGTTCCGCCTTTTTTAGAAAAAACGGGAAAGGGATGGGTGACCGCGGAATATTCAATGCTGCCAAGGGCTACGCTGACAAGAAACAGGCGCGATATCGACAAGTTGAAGCAAAACGGAAGGTCGGTTGAGATACAAAGGCTGATCGGCCGCTCTTTGAGATCTGTAATTGACACAAAAAAGCTTGGCGAAAGAACCATAACCATTGACTGTGATGTATTGCAGGCGGACGGCGGCACAAGGACCGCATCAGTGACAGGCGGGTTCATAGCATTATACGACGCATGCCTCCACTTGTTAAGAAGCGGCCTTTTACAGGAATTCCCGATAAATTGCATGGTTGCAGCAGTAAGTGTCGGACTGCTTGATGGAAAAGTAATAACAGACCTTTGCTATAGCCAGGATTCCGCCGCCGATGTCGACATGAACGTTGTAATGACAAGTAAGAACGAGTATGTTGAGGTTCAGGGAACGGGCGAAAAGAACACTTTCAACGATATTCAATTGAAAGCATTACTGGCAACCGCATCCTCGGCAATACGCAGGCTCCATAAAATACAGCGAAAATGCCTGGGAGAGGATTTCTCATATATTGAAGACAATAATCGCGGCAAGCAATAATAAAGACAAGATAAGGGAAATTAAGCAGATTCTGGCAAGCACCGGATTCGAGATATTGTCGCTTGATGATGCCGGATTCGCAATCGATCCCGACGAGAGCGGCCAAACATTTGAAGAAAACGCGCTTATCAAGGCCAGGGCTGCGTTTCAAATTTATAAAACTTATGTGATGGCTGATGATTCCGGACTTTCCATAGAGGCACTGAATGGCCTGCCCGGTGTGAACTCAAGGCGCTATGCGGGTCCCGGGGCATCATATGCGGATAACAACATGCATCTCATTGAAAATATCAAAAACAGCGGAAGTGAAAATTTCAACGCAAGTTTTATTTGTGTCATTGCCCTGATTGAACCCGATGGAAAGGAGCTGCTGTTCAAGGGCGAGTGCAAAGGGGTCATATTGCAAAAGCCGCGCGGTGAAAACGGCTTTGGGTATGATCCGCTTTTCTATATCCCTGGGACAGGCAGGACAATGGCGCAGATGACGGATGAGGAAAAGAATTCCGTCAGCCACAGGGGACGCGCCTTGCAAAAGCTTAAGGATTATCTGCTTGGAGCAAAAACATGAATCCATTCATTCTTTTCCTTACGGCAATAGCCCTTTCCATGGATGCTTTCGCAGTATCAGTTTCGTGCGGGGTCGGCAATAATGCAAGGGATATCGGAACAAAATTTAAACTGGCGGCCACTTTTGGGATTTTCCAGGGACTCATGCCCATGGCGGCATATTTTCTGGCGGGACTCATTCCGTTTGACCTCGACGGTTTTGCCGGCATAATAGCTTTTCTGATACTAATGGGCGTCGGGCTCCATATGATCAAGGAGGCTTTTGATAAAAATGAAAAATGCGGATATGGGAAGCTGACATTCGGAAGGATATTGATTCTTGCGGTGGCTACGAGCATCGATGCATTCGCAACAGGCGTTGGCTTTGCATTGCTCGATGTCAATATCTGGATGGCCGCGCTCGAAATATCCCTGATAACTTTCGCAGTATCCCTTGCCGGTGTTTTCTTCGGCTGCAAGCTCGGAAGCCTGATGAAGAAAGGCAGTGAAATTGCGGGAGGCATGATTTTGATTGTTATAAGTTTGAAGTTTTTGATAGAATCAATAATATAAACCAAAACACGCCGTCAACATTGCAATGACATACAACCGCATGTATAATTATACATAACATGTATAACGCAGAGGTAATCATGAAATTCGGCATTATATCAAATACGGCAAAAGATCCCGACGGCTTGTATCTCTTAAAAGTTAGCGAAACGATAACCCGTCTTGGCGGAACAGTGATCATGCGCCTTGCGATGGGCAAGGACGCTGTTTTGAATGACAAGGATATGCATGGCCTTGATATTATTCTATCCATGGGCGGAGACGGCACATTTCTCAACATAGCAAGAAAAACCGCTTCACTGGGCATCCCGATTCTTGGAATAAACATAGGTTCTCTTGGCTTTCTGGCGGGGACCGAAGTTCAGAACATTGAATCTGCGATAAAATCGCTGCTGTCAGGAGAATACACAATAGACGGAAGGATGATGGTGAAAGCCAGTGTTGAAAGGGACGGCAGAATACTCCATCAGGTCTCGGCGTTGAACGACATTGTGATTTCAAGGGGAAATCTTTCGCGTATAGTAAATTTAAAGACATATATCGACGACAGCTACGTGGACACGTTTCCAGGGGACGGTCTTATTGTTTCGTCTCCCACGGGTTCTACCGGATATTCTCTTTCCGCGGGCGGACCTGTTATTGACCATAATATGGAACTTATGGTGCTTACCCCGATATGTCCTCATATAATGCACGCCAAATCATTTGTATCAAGGGCTGACTCCAGGATCAGAATAGTAGTAAACGAATCTCCCGGGTATTCATGCAATCTGACGGCGGACGGGCAGATGGGAATGGAGCTGTACGGAAATGATTCGGTGACAATAACCAAGAGCGAATGTGTCATCAGGATGGTGAAGCTGGGCAATGATGCCCTTTACAATACCCTGAGAAATAAAATTTACTATAGGAATGGAGATAAAAATGAAACACAACAGGCACATTAAGATTTTATCGATAATTCAGGAAAAAGAAATACGCACACAGGAAGAGCTTGCGGAAACCCTCATCAGGGAAGGATACAATGTTACTCAGGCAACGGTTTCCAGGGATATAAAGGACTTGAAATTGATCAAGGAAACAAATGAAAATGGAATTTCATATTACTCGGCCGGCAGAAGCAACAAGGAGGTAATCTCCGAGCGTCTCATTACCGTTCTGAAGCAGTCATATGTGTCGTCAAATACAGCGCAGAATCTTTTGATAGTCAAAACCCTTCCGGGAATGGCGCAGGCCGCTGCATCGGCCATTGACGCATTTGATTTCACGGATCTTGTCGGCACCATTGCGGGGGATGACACCATATTCATCGCCACCAAAAACAACGAAGCCGCGCTTGGCATCATGGCTTTCCTTAATTCCGAATTGAGGTAATAGATTGCTTAGACAAATTATAATAAAGAATTTTGCAATATTCAGGGATGCCTCGATTGAACCCCGCTATGGTTTCAATGTAATAACCGGTGAATCAGGTGCGGGGAAATCCGTTGTGGTGAACGCCCTTTCGCTGATATGCGGCGCCAGGGCCTACAGGGAAATGATAAGGACAGGCCATGAAGACGCCGTGGTTGAAGCCGTGTTTCAAATACCGCCGGGAAAAAAAGAGGAAATGTCCGCCTTGTATTCCATTGATGACGAAATCCTTGTAATTACAAGAAGAATTTTTCTTGAAAAGGCCTCTGAATGCCGTTTGAACGGCAGGATATGTCCATTGTCAACAATAGCGGATATAGCTTCAGGGCTTATGGATATTCACGGCCAGTACGAGAACCAATCGCTTCTGCAAAGCGATAATCATATAAAATATCTGGATTCCTTTGCAGACCTGGAACTTGAAAACGCCATCAATGAATATAAAAAAGTCCTGGCGGTATATAACGATGATATAAAATTCATACTGGCATCATCCGGCAGCGACTCTGAAAGAGAGCGCAACAAGGAAATACTGGAATTCCAGATAAATGAAATTGAGTCAGCCGGCCTCGATGACATAGACGAGGCAGGGTTGCTGGAAAAGAAAACTCTCCTTGAAAATGCGGAATTTTTCATACAATGCTCACAGACAGCCTTGAAATGGCTTGAAAATGATGAAAATTCCACCTCATCCGCAATAAAGGAAGCAGTGAAATCACTGAAGCCGCTTCCCGGAACAGATGTCATGAAGGGAATAATAGACAATCTTAACGAAAGTTATTTTCTTCTAAGGGATGCTTCCGCATCAATAAGGGAGTTTTCCGAAAACATAGCTTTTGCCCCCGAAGAATATGAAAACATTGTTGATGCCCTGGAAAATCTTGGGAAATTAAAAAGAAAATACGGGGATACCATTGAGGATATTCTTCATTACAGGGATGACGCAAAAATCAGTTTAATGGATATTAACGATTTTAAAAAGAATTATTCTCAAAGATTGATGCGCATAGGTGAAAATGAATCCCTGCTTGAGAAGCTTGGAGAAAGGCTGACGCTCATCAGAAAAAACAGCGCCGATAAGCTCACCGGGCTTTTGATCGGCGAGCTGA
>JAFGQE010000037.1 GCA_016935835.1 Clostridia bacterium
AAGGACAATGATGAGAGGGTAATCAGATAATTATGAAGATTCATGAGTTGTGGTTGGAAAACACAAAGGATGGCGGAAAAAAAGGCTATTTCGACGAGTATCTCGAAAAGGAAAGGGAAGCCTATTCGGTTATACTTGCCGAAGGCACAGGGGTAATCAAGGGGAGCTGCAGCCTGCTGGCTGAAAGGTTTGACATGGACCTGGCGGTATTCGCCGGCTTTCTCGACGGAATCAATACAAGCCTTGTGAAGCCCGTTGAACTGGAAGGGCTTACGGAGGACAGCGAGCTTGACACATCAATTGATTTTGAAAAGCTCCTGTACAACATGCATGCGGCCAAGGCTAACTGGCTGTATCTGCTGGAAGAATGGGAAAACATATTTCCGGCTGAAAAACGCGATGAAATCCGCAGGCAATTCAACAAGGACAACACCGCGGTATCAAACAAAGTAGGGCGCAACGAACCCTGCCCCTGCGGCTCGGGCCTTAAATACAAAAAATGCTGCGGCAAATAAACTCCCTCCGATAAAACAAACATCATCTTCAAACAGTTCAAACAGTTGCCTTGGGCAACTGTTTGATTTTTCGGGGAGGGTGAGGTGTTTACGAAAATGACAAATTATGGTAGTATTGGGCGGGAGGGTTTATGTTCTATCCTGTTTTGCTGGCTGTCGCCATTTCTATATGCGGTTTCTTTTCTTTTCCGGGTCCGAGGGGGTTTCTGGCGGAGCTTGCCGCAAGGCTGGTGCTCATGACCCTTGACAAGAAAAAATACATTGTGATGAATGATATATACATACCGGCATACGACGGGCTGTATACCCAGATAGACCATCTGATCGTTTCAAATAACGGCGTTGTTGTCGTGGAAACCAAGAGCTTCGGCGGAGATATAAGCGGAAGCCCGAGAGAGAAATACTGGAAATCATCAAAGGGGGGACATGTGAAAAAAGTCCTGAATCCCATAAGGCAAAATTCATATCATATCAAGATGCTCAGGCAAAACTGCCCGGGCCTTGGCGAAGGTACGATTCACTCCGTCGTTTGCCTTTCGTTCGGTGCGAATGCGGAAGTCGGCACAAGGACTCCCATAACGACACCCATGTCGCTGAGGAAGACGGTGGTGGATATTTTGGGAGGGGAACCCGGGGACGGCAAAACGAAAGACAGGATGGCGACATCCATAGGCGGAATAATAATCAGATCGGCGGGAATAAGGGCAAGGCACAGGGAGCTGCTTCGCGCGCGTGAAAAAAAGATAAGGACGGGTTTTTGCCCGAGATGCGGGGCCCGGCTTCTGTATAAAAGAGGTTCAAGGGGAATTTACCGCATATGTTCCCGTTATCCTTCATGCAAGTTCAGGATGGAAAAACCGCATAATAAATACACGAACTAATAAAAATCAATAAAAGAATTCAATAAATTAATATAATAATTTAAAATATTAATAAATATGTTGACATAACATAAGCCAAGTTATATAATTCAACCATAATATTAATGGAGGTGGGGCAATGAAAAAATTCAATGTTCCGGGAGAGTGCCCCGTGTGCGGAGGAGAGCTGAAGATTGAGAAGGTAAGCTGTACTTCCTGTGATATGCAGATGACCGGCAATTTCTATGTTTCGGGTTTTTCAAAACTTAACGACAGGCAGCTGGAATTTGTAAAAACATTCATAAAATGCAAGGGCAGCATAAAGGAAATGGAGAAGGAGCTCGGGATATCATATCCCACGGTAAAAGGAAGGCTTGACGAAGTGGCCGCTGCGCTTGGGCTCGACATGGCAGCCGAACCTGAAGCCGGGAATACGGATGTGCTTGAGAGCCTTGAAAAAGGCGAGCTCAGCATTGAGGAAGCAGTAGAATTAATAAGGAGCAAGAGGTGATTCCATGAAATCAAGAGATGAGATACTGATGATTTTGAAAATGGTGCAGGACGGCAAGATTACCAATGAGGACGCCGCGAAACTTATAGAGGCCATCGAAGGCCCGGGCGGGGATGAAGGCGGCGCGGCGGCAGGTCCGGATAAAAAGAGGAAACCCGGAAAGACTTCCTTCGAGGAAAAGATGGAGGAAATGGCGGAGGGGCTTGAGAACATGGTCAGCGATGTCGTGGATTCAACCCAGAAGGCATTCCGGAATTTCCCGGAGATCAACCTTGGCAACTGGCTGAACACAGTTGAGAAAAGGCATTTCTCATATAATGCCCAGGAGGGAATGGACCTCGTGATTTCCACCAAGAACGGCGGAGTGAAAATGTCGCCCGGCGAAGACAAGATTACCGTTGTCTTCAGCATATATACGAAAAAGGATGTCGCGGACCCCATGGAAAACATCGTCATTGAGCATGACGGCAATAGACTTATGATAGACGCGACCGGCGTGGATGGCGGCGCGGGGATCGAACTTGGGATTCCCGCAATCAAATATGGAAAGATAAGCATAAACAGCAAGAACGGCGGGGTGAACTGCATTCCGATGAAAGCCGATGACGTCGAGCTGACAACCAAAAACGGCGGCATAAAGTTAAGGGGAGTCGAAAGCCCCGCCATAAAGGTACTGACCAAGAACGGCGGCATCACATGCGAGAAGTGCCTGACTGAAAAAGCCATCATGAATACGACCAACGGTTCCATAACCATATCGGAGTCCGAATGCAGGCTGCTTGACACAAATACGACCAACGGAGGGATAAGGTGTTACCAAAGCAGCGCCGACATGCTGGAGGCAAACACCAGCAATGCGACCATACATGCCGAAAATGTTTCGCCCGTAGGCAAAAACGGCATAATGAACCTCAGGACTTCAAACGGCAATGTCAGGATCACGCTTCAAAAGGACACGGGCACGATGTTCAAGGCCCATGCGGGAAGGCATGGCAAGGTAATCGTCAATTTCCCGTGCGCGGTAAGCGACGGCATGGAGTATGCGGGCAGGACCGAAAACTATGATTCGGCCGAAAAGAAAATGAGCATTACCGCCAGAACGAACCTTGGGAAGATAGAAATAGAATAGAGCCCGGGACGGCATATTTCAACAGCCCTGCAGCTTATGGCGGCGGGGCTTTTTGAATGCCTGTCGCATCAGGCGAAACTAAACCCCGGTGACAGGCTTCATATGGCTGATATCTGAAAATATGAATATCATTGCTTTTCAGCCCAGCTCGACGCTACCTGGGCCTCTGCCGCAAGAGGGACGTCCGGCATGAATCCGCCGTCCGCTTGCTCCATGGTCTCCTTGAGAATTCCGGCAACCTTCAGTGCGTTTTCAGCCGGCGACTCAAGCAATATCTCATCATGGACCACTGCGATTATCCTTGCACCCGTACCCTTCAGGGTCGCGGTCAGCATACCCAGCGCATTCTTTATTATATCGGCGGCGCTTCCCTGGACGGGAGTGTTGTACAATCCGGCCAGACCCTCGTCCTCGCGATGGAAATACCTGCGGCCGGCCAGGCTGCGTGAAACCCTAGGCGGATTCTTCTTGATTGCGTTATGCCAGTCGTTGATTCCCTTGTATGCCCTGAAAAAACGGTCCCTGAACTCCTCGGCCTCCTCAAGGCTCATCTCCACATCATAAGTGTCCTGTGCATAAGCCTGCAGCCCCCGCGCCCCCATTGCGAAAATGAGGCCGAAATTTACAGCCTTGGCAGCCTGGCGCTGCTTTTTCGTGACCGAATCGACGGGGGTTCCGGTAATCAGCGAGGCGGTCAGCTTATGAAGGTCGCCTCCGTTCCTGTAAGCCTCGATCATCATTTCATCCCTTGCTATCTGAGCCGCGACCCGCAGCTCGATCTGGGAATAGTCGGCGATGACAAGCGAGTTGCCGGGAGAAGGTATGAAGCATTCCCTGAATGATGCGTCCCTCGGGATTTGCTGCATATTCGGGCCCCAGCAGCTCATGCGGCCGCTGGACGCGCCGATCTGGCTGTAGTTCGCATGTATCCTGCCGGTGGCGGGGTTGATGAACGATGGCATAGGCTCAAGGAATCCGCCCAGCATTTTGCTAGCCTTGCGGTATTCCTGAAGGTCCTTGACCAGAGGTTCGTTCCTGTACGGGGAAAGCGCGGCCTTTGAAGTGTCTGCGACATTGATTCCGTTGTCATGGAGCAAATCCAGAACCTGCTTGTTGCTGTTCAGGTTAAGGCCCACCGCCGTTTCGCTGCCGAAAAAATCAGGCTGGACAATCCAGTTGCCCGCATATTTAAAAAGCCTGGACTCAGCCTGTCTGCAGGTCTCCCTGGTGTCATCTGTAAGTATGTTCCAGCGGTCAATGTCCAGCAGCATGCCGGAAGATTCAATTTCAGCTATCGCCCTCGCGCATTGAAATTCAATTGATGCAATGTCCGCAAGTCCGTTGGAAACAAGGGCCGGAGCCATTACGCCGCGAAGCTCAAGCAGCACCGAAGCGTCCCTTGCGGCGTATTCAATCTGTGCTTCCCTGAGGTCACCGTCAAATCCGCTGGTCTGTTCCTCCTTGGAAACGACGGTGCCAAGGAAAAAAGCAGATATGGAGTCAAGGCCGAATCTTGCGGGGCCGCCGGGGGTTTTTAAAAGCTGGGCCGCCAGCATGGTGTCGAATATTTTCCCGCCTGTCTCAAAGCCCGAGGCGCGAAGGAACTGAAGGTCAAACTTTGCATTCTGAAATATTTTTATCGAAGGCGACAAGAGTATTTGCGCAACGGCATCCCTGTCCGTATCATCGCATAAAAGCATGTCAAGCACAAAGACAGGCTTGCCGAAAACCGCAATCTGAATCAGGCGCAGACTGTCCGAATTCGGATCCAGGCCCGTTGTCTCGGTGTCGACGGCAATGACGCTTTCAGCCAGGATTTCTTCCCGGAATCCGGAGAAGCTGCCGTCCCTTGGAAAATAAAGATAAGGATTCATCATGTTCCTTTCTCATCCTGTAACCTTATATCAATTATACTACTTCGCCGCCGGTTTGAAATCATAAATGCCAATGGGAGGCTTTATGATATAATTGAGGCCGGAACTTTTTTGGAAGGAAAACCGTTGATGGGAAAAATGAACAAATATGCAATCTATGCGATTATGCTGATTGTTTCAGCCATGGCGCTGCTGCTGCCGCTTTATGTATGGCCCAGGGAAGTGGCCTCGGAATTCGAGGGCGTGATGTTCCGGGACGGCGACCCGTCATACCATGAGACGGTTTCCATTGAGATTGAAGGCCACATGAATAAAAGGCTGTTCGGGGGAAGGACTTTCCTGGGAACGGTTTCCATAGACAAAATGCCGGTCAGGGATGACTTCAAGAGCCAGAGAATACAGGTCAAGTTCAATTCGGCCGGGCTGGGCAGGCTGGTGTACCTGGAGACCGTGGACGGCGTTCGCAGCCTGAAAACCGAAGGATTCATGTCCATGTCACCGGAGGCCGGCTCGCTGACCATAATTTTCCTAGAGGGAGCCGATGCGGAGGATTTTGATTTTGCAGGAGGACTGCTTATAGCGGGCCCGGCAACGGACAGAGACGGGGCGGTTGCAGCGGCCAATTCAATGTTCGGGGATTTCATCGAAAAGCCCCTGGAATAAAATGATTTTGCCCCCGGGCCGGTACCGCATACGATTTTTGTGCTTTATGCGGAAAAGATTGAATCCCGGGTTGCAAAATGGCATTCTATACGTTATCATATATTAGGCTTGCGCCATTAGCTCAGTTGGCTAGAGCACCTGACTCTTAATCAGGGTGTCCGGGGTTCGAGTCCCCGATGGCGCACCAAAGACCTGTCCTTGCGGACAGGTTTTTTATTATTGAATATTTTGCGCAGCGGTCAGACGGCAGGTTCCGCAGGGCTCTCAGTTGGTGCTATAATCTTATGGGAATATTTAAAGGGGAAACGGATATGAAAAGAGAACCATTTGAACCCGGAATGTCGATATGGTGGCCCGCCTGCGGACGGCTTCCATCGGACGGCCTGATGTCGAGGCTCAGGGAGAACAATATAAACTGGATTGAAACGGGAATAAGGCAGAAATCCGGCAGTGGGAAGTTCCAGTCCCATGCAGAGCGCCTGGAAAAGATAGCCTTGCGTTTTCGGGAAGGCGGGATAAGCGTATGGAGCGTGCATGCCCCCTTCGGACAGGAAATCGACATATCAAATCCCAAGACCGCGGGGGAAGGAATAAAACTAAACGCTGAAACAATTGAAGCATGCAGAGCCGTAGGCGTGGATAAGGTTGTAATCCATGGCAGTTCCGAGCCGATAACGGAAAGAGAGCGACCGGCAAGAATCGAATGCTGCATTGAGTCGGTTCAAAAGCTATATCATCCCGATGTGAAAATTGCGTTAGAAAACCTTCCGAGGACATGTCTCGGAAACACAACGGGGGAGATGCTTGCCATTTTGAAAAGCCTGGGCGGCAAGGTGAAGTGCTGCATAGACGTCAACCACTTTCACAGCGGAAGCATAATCGACATGATTGATGCGCTGGGGGGCTATCTGGCCACGGTTCACATCTCGGACGACGACGGGCTTGACGAAAAGCACTGGCTTCCCGGGCAGGGTGTGCTTGACTGGACCGGCATATTGAATAAACTCAGGGAAAAAGGCTACAAAGGCGTGTTCATGTATGAAGTGCAGAAGCAATTTGCAAAGCCCGGGCTGATCCGCGCCAATTATGACATGATTATCAAACAATTGCCCAAGGCAACTGTTTGAATCCGCGGCTCTGGACGGATTGTTTTTGCATTTGCAGGGGTTTGAATATATAATCTTTTTCATGATGAATGGATTCAGCGAGGGCGGGGACGCCTTTTACAGGATAGACGGGGATTTGCTTGACGCCGCGGTTATTGCGGAGGATTTGTGCGCGCCTGTTTTCAAGGAGATCGATGCAAGGGCGGAGTACAACCAATACAAGGTGATAAAGGCGTTCCAAAACCACAGGATAAGTGAAACGCATTTCATACCTACGACCGGATACGGATACGGGGACAGGGGCAGGGATGCGCTTGATTCCATGTATGCGGAGATATTCGGAACCGAGGATGCCCTTGTCAGGCAATCCATCGCAAGCGGTACCGTCGCAAATACATTGATGATGTTCGCCAATCTAAGGCCCGGCGATGAGATTGTGTTCGCGGCGGGAAAACCATACGACACACTGCTTGATGCGGTGGGAATAAGACCGGGAGCCCCCGGGTCCATGAAAGACTACGGCATCACGCATAAAATAGTCAGTCTGACGCAGGAAGGCGGAATCGACCATGATATGCTGGCTGCTTCCATAGGCGCCGCCACCAAAATGGTCTTCATACAAAGGTCGAGGGGATATGACTGGCGCAAACCTGTAATGGTGGATGAAATTGAGAAAATCGTCCGGCTGGCAAAGGCCGTGCGAAACGACATAATCATAGCGGTCGACAATTGCTACGGCGAGTTCGTCGAGAAAAGGGAGCCTGGCCAGGCGGGGGCGGACATAATGGCGGGATCACTGATTAAGAACCCCGGCGGGGGGCTGTGCCCGTCGGGCGGGTATATCTGCGGAAGGAAAGACCTGATAGAAAACTGCGCGTCAAGGCTTTACTCACCCGGGCTCTCAAAGGAAGTGGGCGCGTCCGTAACAGACAAACGGCTCATGTTCCAGGGGCTGTTCATGGCACCGCACACAGTTGGACAGAGCCTGCGGGGAGCGGTTTTCACTGCAGCCCTCCTTGAAGGACAGGGTTACGGAACATCCCCCGCATTCAACGAGAAACGGGGGGACATCATTCAACTGGTGAGATTCAAGGAGGAAAGGGAGCTGATCAAATTCTGCGAGGGAGTGCAAAAGGCGTCGCCGGTGGACTCCCAGGCAACACCGGTGCCATGGGATATGCCGGGATACAGCGACAAGGTCATCATGGCCGCCGGAACCTTCGTTCAGGGAGCGTCGATTGAATTCAGCGCCGACGCCCCGGTTCGGAGCCCCTACATCGCTTATATGCAGGGTGGGCTTGTTTACAGCCAGGTAAAGCTCGGCGTACTGCTCGCATTGCAATCGATAAGGAATGATGAGATAATATAGCCGTCGGAATCACACCGCTTTGAGCGGTTTACAAAAGACATGGCCTGCCGGCACGGAGGAAAGAATGCCTGAACAGGAAAATGGAACAAACGATATCGCAAAAATAAAAAAACGAAGAAAAATCCGTAAGATTATTTACCTTGCCCTTCTGGGGTTTCTTCTCATGTACGTTCCGGTAATATTGCTTGCATCCAACGGGGCGAGGGCCGAGCTTGCGATTATCGGCAGCGGTTCAATAAGCGATTCAGTCAAGGCGGAAGGCCTTGTCCTTAAGGAAGAGCTCGTATTCACGCTGCCCTTCGACGGAGTTTTCACCAAGGAGGCATCGGAGGGCGAAAGGGTGCCGGCGGGATATAAGATCGCATCTGTCGTTGAAACGATATATGAGGTCAAGTTCAGGGAAATGGAAGAACTGGCTGATGAAATACTGTCCAGAAAAAAGAGCGGCGATATCAACAGCGGAATTTTCACAAGGGACCTGAAGCTGATTGAGGACAGGATACGCGGCAAGGTGCGGGAAATGGCTGTAATAGTTTCGACGGGGAGCCTTGCCGGGATTGCAGAGATCCAGGAAGAGCTGGAAGCATACTCGGCTGACAGGGATGCCATAATCTCCGGCAGCTCGACCGAGGACGCTTACACTGGGGATTTGGAAAACAGATACAATTTGCTGCGGCAGAGCCTGGCGGATAAGATGGTTGAGGTGTATACGGACCGGCCGGGATATATTTCATATGCGACGGACGGTCTGGAAGGAATCTATGCCCCGGGAACGGTTGCGGCATTCACGGTTCCTGAACTTAAGGCAGCCATCAAAAACACAGGCGGCGCCGCGCAGGCAAAGGAGCCGGAAAGCGCATTTGCAAGGCTTGTAACGGGAAATTTCTATACCCTGGCTTTCGTACTTGACGAAAAGGATGCGGATAAGCTCAAGGCCAGGGGTTCTGCGACGATAATCATAGGGGACATGGGGATTGAGTTCAGGGTTGATGATATTGAATATGGCGATGAGGATGAAGGCAAAGTCTGCGTATTCATGAAAACCAACAAGAAGCTCGGGGAATTGGCATCGGCCAGGAAAATAGAAGCCGAGATAATTTTTTATAAATATACGGGGCTCATGGTGCCGGTGAAAAGCCTGCTCAACATGGATGCATATCCTATCCGGGAGGTTGAGATTGCCAAGGTAAAGGACAACTGGATAAAATTCATAACCGTGGACGTTGTCGCGTCCAACGGCAGCTATGCGATAATAAGCAGCCCGGACGGGGAGCTCAGCCTGTACGACAGCTATGCGGTCAGGCCTAAAAAAGTCGTGGAAGGCCAGGTGGTGAAATGAAATCTTATATCGGAGAGAATATTTCAAGTCTCAGGAAACAAATAGGGGATGCATGCGGCAGGGCTGGCCGCGACCCGTCGGAAATAATTCTCGTGGCTGTCTCAAAGACGGTCGGAACAGCCGGGATAGAGGAAGCCATTAAGTTCGGATGCAGGGATTTCGGTGAGAACCGGGTGGCGGATTTTATGGAAAAGTATGAATATTTCAACGGCAGGGTTGCTTTCCATATGATCGGACATCTTCAGACCAACAAGGTGAAGAATATCATCGGAAGGGCGAAACTCATACATTCGGTCGACAGTACCAGGCTTTTGGAGGAGATAGAGAAGCGCGCGGCGGCCATCGGCGTCGTCCAGGATATACTGATCCAGGTTGATGTAGCGGGAGAGGAAAGCAAGTTCGGGGCATCTGAAAAAGAGATGATGGAGATGATTGAACAAAACGAGGGGAACTCCCATGTCAGGATAAGGGGCCTCATGACGATGGCTCCCGTCGCGGACGACCCGGATGAAGTCAGATGGGTGTTCAGGAAGCTGAGGGATGTTTTTATTGACACGCGTCGTAAAACATTTTACAATACTGTTATGGATTACACTTCCATGGGGATGAGCAATGATTTTGCCGTTGCCATTGAGGAAGGCGCCGACATCATACGGGTCGGTTCCTTGATTTTCCATGAGAACACCAAGGATGAGATTACAATTTAATTTACTTAAGAAAAAGGAGGCGAAGTTATGGCTAACTTCCTGGACAAAATGCTGAACATGGTAGGATGGTCGGATCAGACGGAGATCGAAGCCCAGGGCACATCGGACATTCCAGTGAAATCTTCAGAAAAAAAGCAAACGAGCGGAAAGGTGTTGAGCATGCCAAGAAACACTTATAGCACTATGAACATCCTGTCCCCCGAATGTTTTGAAGAGGCAAGGGACATATGCGCGTGCATCAGGGCGAATGAGGCTGTCATCGTAAATCTGGAGAATATCAAGAAAGACCAGGCGCAGCGCATCGTTGATTTCATAAGCGGGGCGGTTTATGCGCTTGATGGCGGAATCGAAAAGATTTCGGCGAACATCTTTGCTGTTACTCCAAGTACATTCATAGTTGAGAAAAAGAGACCCGGTGAAAGTGCAAGGCATGATTTCGATATAGAACAGGCGCCGAGGTTTGCCAACTAGGACGGGATTGTAAATTCAAATGTCCATATTTTTAAGAGCCGTATATTATTTGCTTGAGGTTGTTTCCTATATGCTGATAGCAAGGGTGCTTCTGTCATGGTTTCCGCAGGTCAGGCAAAGCAAGTTCTTTGCAATCCTGTTCCAGCTGACCGAGCCGTTGCTTATGCCCATAAGGAAACTGCTCAGCAGGACAAAGGCCGGTGAAATGCCGATTGACTTGTCCGTTATCATCGCCTATCTGATAATTGCGGTTATCCAGATGATCATCGTTCCTTTCATGTAATATATCAAGTGAAAAACCCGCGCGGATCAGGCGGGTTTTTTGTTGCCTGCAAATAATCTGATTTTTAATGACGGCTTCTTTGTTAAGCGGGATATTGTTATATTTAGTGCAGTTGGTGTATAATTAATATAAAAGTCAGGGAAAGTCAGGTTTCGGAGGGCAGGATGCAGTACAAGGATTATTACAAGATACTGGGAGTCGAAAAAAATGCTCAGGAAGCCGAGATCAAGAAGGCCTATAGAAAGCTTGCCAAGAAATACCATCCCGACGCCAATCCAAACAGCAAGGCATCGGAGGAAAAGTTCAAGGAAATCAGCGAAGCCTATGAAGTTCTTTCGGACAAGGAGAAAAGGCGCAAGTACGACGATATAGGCAAAGGCGGCAATTATGGCGACGGTGCGAGCTTTGATCCCGGACAGTTCGGATTCGACTTCAGCAAGGCTTCGTCCGGGGGGCGTTCCGCCGGTGGTTTTTCTGATTTTTTCAATATGTTTTTTTCCGACGGGTTTGACGGCCAGGATATTTTCGGTGGAAGAAGCACGGCGAAAATGCCTTCGCGGGGCAGGCATTATGAAAGCGAGATAGACATAGGCCTTGCCGAGGGACTGAGCGGCGGTGAAAAGGCGGTTCTGCTTGACGGCAAAAGGGTTAACATCAGGATTCCAAAAGGGATTCAGGACGGGGCCAGGATAAAGCTCAGGGGGCAGGGGGAAAAAATCCAGGGTGGCACACCCGGGGACCTTTATCTCAGGATAAATTTAAAGCCTGAAAAAGGCTATGTGCTGGACGGCGCGGACATTGAAAGAAAAGTGGATGTATATCCATGGGAGGCTTATTTTGGGGCTGAGAAAAACATCAGGATGCTGAATTCCAGCATAAAGCTTCAGATTCCGAAGGGCGTCAGGGGCGGGGGAAGGATAAAGATTCCGGGCGAGGGATACTACAACGCCAAGGGCAAGAGAGGCAACCTGTTCTTTCGGATAAATATAGTCAATCCCGCGAAGCTTGATGATGAGGCTGAAAAATTGTACAAGAAGATGCTTGAAGACGAGAAATAGACTCCGATTTGAAAAATGACTTTGGCGGCATAAAAACTTTGCATTGATTATAAGGCGCCCTCCATTTAAAATGAATAAGGAGGGCGTTTTGATGAAAAGAAGAGACAGGGTTATAAAGGCGTTTAATTTTGAGGAGGCGGACCGTGTTCCGATGGATCTTGGTGGAATGAGGTCCACTTCAATAAGCTGTTTTCAATATTCGGCGCTTAGAAGGTATCTTGGCCTGGAAGAAAGGCTGCCGCTTATATACGACGATTTTCAAATGCTTGCCATACCTGAGCCCGACGTGCTCGACGCACTCGACTGTGATGTGGTATTCGTTGACGGAAAATACAGCAATGCCTTCGATGAAAGGCACAAATTCCGGTATTATGATTTCAATGGAAGGCTCCCGGCCATGGTCGGCAGGCCTGATTCATATTCGGTGCTGGAAAACGGCACCATTGTGAAGAACGGGAAGTCCATGCCTACGGGATCCACCGTCTTTGACGATCCCCATGGGGGGAACATATTCGATCTTGACAACATATACAAGGAACCCCTTTCGGAGCTCAGGGAGAAGCTTGAAAGACAGAGGCTGGATGACGCGGCGATAGAGAAACTGGCGCTTATGTGCAGGAATGTCAGGGAAGCAACGGACAGGGCGGTATTTCTTACCGATTTCGAGATTCCGCTTGAATTCGTAGGAGGAATAGCCAACGGTGCGATGCTGTGCCTCCTGGAACCCGGCTATATAAAGGATTACCACGAAATGAAGGCCGAATATTACGCCCGGCAGATGGAAAGGGTAGTAAAGGCCATCAGGGGAAGCGCGGACCTCGTGCTGTCCGGCAACCAGGACCTTGGCACACAAAACACAACTATAGTCTCGCCTGACGTCGCCGATGAGCTTTTCATGCCATATTTCAAGATAGTGAATGATGCCGCGCATGCCGCGGACCCGGGGATAAGGACTTTCCTGCATTCCTGCGGAGCCATCTACGACATAATCGACAGCGTGGTGGATGCCGGTTTTGACATACTCAATCCGGTTCAGTGGTGCGCGGGCGGGCACTCCTACAAGGAATGGAAGGACAGGGCAAGAAACAGGCTTGTTCTGTGGGGCGGCGGAGTGGACAGCCAGCATACCCTTCCATTGGGAACGGTGGAAGAAATAAAAAGGCAGGTATCGGAAGTAGTGCCATACATGAAAAAGGACGGCGGGTTTGTGTTTTGCAATATCCACAACCTGACTGCCGAAGTCATTCCGGAAAAAATCAAGGCGATATACGACACGGCAAAAATTTCCTAGGAAAACCCACATGATTTATACCGGCAGGTTAAAATAGCCGCGGATTTATATCCGCGGTTTATTGCGCATGAGGGAAATACATATACCATTGTGGCATGGAGATACTGAGGTTTGACGGCAGGCCGATGCTATTGCTTGGCGCTGCTGCCGTATGCGGGATATATATGGCGACGGGCGGGAGTCCGTGGACCGCCCTGGTTTTGGTGCTCATTCTGCTTGCGGGGGCATGGATTTTTGGAACCAGCCGGAAATATATTGCCGCGGCAGTTGCGGCCGTGCTTATTTTTTGGGTGTACGGACAGGTTTATGAGAAAATCCTGGACGAGTCTTATTCGCAGTTCGCGGGCAAGGAATGCATAATCACGGGAACTGTGTCATCCGTCGAGGCATCCGGTGGGGAATATACCCTGTTGTCAATAAAACCCGCGGGTCCGACTGGCAGAAAGATCAAGGCATATCTGTTTGACTGCGGGTTTGAATACATGCAGGGGGACAGGATCCGGATAAAAGGAACGATTCGAAAACCCGGGCCAGCCGTGAATCCGGGAGGTTATGACGCAAGGAAGATGATGTATGCCGATGGTATGACGGCCATGATTTTTGCAAACAATGGGGATGCATCATACATGGACGGATTCACGCCGGGCAAGATTTTTGGTTTTGCCAGAAGGGACATAACCCGCACTTGCATGGATTTGCTGGGCGCTGACAACGGAGGCATCCTTGCAGGGATGATGATAGGCGACAAGTCATACCTTGACCCGGAAACAAAGACCGAATTCAGGGACAGCGGCCTTTCGCACACCATGGCTGTCTCGGGCTCGCATGTCGCCTACCTTCTTGGGCCCCTTATGTTCATCTTCGCAAAGGCCGGCATCGAGAGAAGGAAATACTACCCATGGCTGATGGCGATACTGGCCCTTTTCGCGATGCTCGCGGGACTTCAGCCTTCTGTCCTAAGGGCTTCGCTGACTGCGTCCGTCATGCTGACGGCGGGCATGCTGTCAAGGGAAACCGATTCCTTGAACAGCCTTGCTTTCTCCGCCCTGGTACTCCTGGCGGTAAATCCATTTGCATTGTACGACGCGGGGTTCATTTTGTCCTACGCTTGCGTACTGTCCATTCTTTTGTTTCATAAACCGCTGGCAGCCAGGCTTGGCAGGGGCGCATATGCAGACATACTGGGCATGACCATTGCGGTTCAGATAGGAATACTGCCGGTTACGGCAAAACTGTTCTATACAGTACAGATTTTTTCCATCATCTCGAACATGCTCATTTTCCCCGTCAGGGCAGTCCTTGCAGTGTCGGGGTGGCTTATGTATTTCCTGAACAAGCTTCTGCCGCCGCTGGCCGGCTTGGCGGCCGTGCCGGTGGGCTGGCTTACTTCTTCCATAGCATCCGTCGCCGAACTTTTTGGCGCAAGCGGGATGTCCGTCGTCAGCGTCCCGTTCATACCGGCCTGGGCGGTGGCCGTATACTATATCGCTTTCTATGTAATTTTGCATTATCCGAAATACTCGCTTCATGCGGCGTCATCCATTGCGGCCGCGGCGGCGCTTTGCATAGGGATTTTTTCTTTTTCAGCGGACCTGTGTGTTTTCTTTGATTCCGGGCAAGCGGATTGCTTCCTTATAAAATCAGCCCGGGGAGACATTTTAATAGACACCGGCGGGCATGCCCTGGGAAGTCCGATCGCACATTTCTGCGGGGATTACATTGATGCGATTTTCATCAGCCATGCGCATGAGGACCATACGGGCGGCCTTTCGGACATATTGGAAAGGTTCAGGGTCGGGGTTGTCTATATTCCGGGAGGAAGGTTTACGGAAATGGAGGAAATTGCGGATATGTGCAAAAGATATGACGTCGCTTGCAGGACGCTTCTTGCGGGCGGCCGCCTCAATGCCGGGGGATACGTCATCGAAGTGCTCAATCCGATGGACAAGTGCTATTTGTCTTTAAATGACACGTCCTTGGTGTTAAAATTGACTTGCGGGCAAAATACGATGCTCTTTTGCGGGGATGCGGGAATCCCTGCTGAAATGGATATGATGTCCCGCGCCGAATCGCTGGATGCGGATATATTCAAGGTTCCGCACCACGGGGCGGGCAATGCGGCCTATGAAAAGTTTTTTTCGGCTGTATCGCCGGAGATATCGGTGATAAGTTGCGGACTGAATTATTTCGGCCATCCATCGTCTGAAACGCTTGGACTGCTCAGGGATTCAACCGTTTTCAGGACTGATATGGATGGAGCTGTCATTATAAGGATGACCAGGGGCGGGTATAAGGTGAAAACGGTGAAAAAATGAATTACGAACGGATAAAAAGCGAGTTGGCGGATGGAAAGCTAAAGAACCTTTACCTTTTATACGGTGAGGAGGACTTTCTGAAAAAAGCGGTGGCCGGAAGGCTTGAGACTATGGCAAAAGCCCGCTCGAACGACAGCCTTGAAAAAGTGCGGTTCGAAAAAGGATTCACCGCCGCCGATCTTGCCCAGGCCCTTGGCACCGCGTCCTTTTTCGGCGGCGGGAAATTTGTGTTTTGCCTGAATACGGAGATTTTCAAGGGGAATGCCCTGAGAAAGGATTTCGAGGAAACCCTGGGGAGGATTCCCCAGGGATGTTATGTTGTGTTTTCCGAGGAATCGGTCGATAAGCGCAATCCGTTGTTCATGGAGATGAACAAGGCCGGATATGCCTATTCAATCGACATCAGAAAGAGCGGCGACCTTTCCAAATATATCGCTGAACGATTCAGGAAACTGGGGAAGAAAATATCATATGACAATATAAATCTTTTCATGGAATATTCGGGGGGCAGTCTGACAGACATTGAGTCCGACATTGAAAAAATCGCCCTCTACATGGATTCAAGAACCGAGGTAAGGAAGGAATACATAACCGACCTGTGCTCGGGAACCAGGCAATATAAAATTTACGAGATGCTGGACGGCATCTTCGGCAAGGATGCGGGCAGTAGCCTCAGGCTCATGAGGGAGCTTCTGTCAGACAAGGTTCCGGTTCAGATGATGCTGGCCTCGATTCACGGAAGATTGATGGAGCTTGCGATGATGAGGGAGGATATGGACAAGGGAAGGGATCCGGTTGTTACCAGAAACGGCAGGCCTGTCGCCGACTTCATCGTCAGGCGAATGAGAATGCAGGCGTCGAACTACAGCCTGGGCGTGCTAAGGGAAGCCATTGTAAGGGCTGCGCAGACCGACGTCGATATCAAATCAGGAAAAATAAGCGACACCGCGGGTTTGGAAATCCTTGTAAACATGCTTGCCGGGGTATAAACTTTATAAAACGATTAATGGAGGCACACCAATGAGATGGACCAGGGAAGAGTATATTGAATATGTGACATTCAAGGGCGGAAAGAGGCCGATGTTCGTCGAGCTGTTCGGTCCGCTGGTGGGACTTGACGGCGAATGGCGGGCGCAGGGCGCATCGGAGGACGAGATTTCCATGAATGCGTTCGACTGGGATTATGTGCCTGCCGTGCAATGCGGGGGCAACACCGACATATATGGTGGCCCGGAGCCTTATATAGTCGAGGAAACGGATGAATATATGATAGAGATCGACGGGCTGGGAAGAAAGATGAAACTAATGAAGGGCAAGGCGACCATATCGCTTCCAATGGATTATCCGGTGAAGACGGCCGACGACTGGCTCAGGATAAAGCATCTGTATCAATTCGACGATGGCAGGATAGATCGGGTTCAGCTTGAAAAGGCAAAGGCCGGCCAAAGGGAGGGGGCCCTGACGGTCGCTTCCATGCCGGGAGGCTTCGACCTTCCCAGGCAGCTGATGGGCGAGGAGGAAATAAGCTATGCCTACTTCGACCAACCGGAGCTGATAA
Organism: Clostridia bacterium; assembly: GCA_016935835.1. GTDB lineage: Bacteria > Bacillota > Clostridia > DUPQ01 > DUPQ01 > JAFGQE01. The sequence goes on from JAFGQE010000037.1 coordinate 17,050, forward strand.
AGGATATGCTTGATACTGCCGCGGAAACCACTGTTAAAGTCCTTGACAGGATCAGCGATCAAATGGTGATCGACCAGCTCAGCGTCCATGAGGACATGGCGGGGAAAAGCGGTCCGCTGATAGGACCTTCGATGATAAGGGAGTTCGTGGTTCCTTACTACAGGAAGGTATGGGACATGCTGTCTTCAAAGGGAACCAGGATATTCTCGCAGGACAGCGACGGCAACATGAATCCTGTCATCGATGTATTCCTTGAAAGCGGGCTGACCCAGATGTATCCGATGGAACCTGAATCGGGGATGGATATCGTCAGGGTTCATGAAAAATACGGCAAAAGTCTTTCTTTGAAAGGCGGTCTGAATAAATATGTGCTGAAGGATGGACGGGAAGCCATCCGAAGGGAGCTCGAATACAAAATGCAACCCTCGATGCAAAAAGGGGGCATTGTCTTTGGACTCGACCACAGGATTCCAAACGGCACCCCTATAGAACATTACAGATATTATGTCGGGCTCGGAAGAGAGCTTCTGGGCATCGAACCCTTGTCAAAGGACCGGAAGGGCTGGATGCGGCAGGCGTTTTAAATAAACGAACACAAAAATGAACGGGGGTAAACCCCGTTTATTTTATGTTTTACTGCTTATAAAACGGTGGGTGTCAGGCCATTTTGTTAAGAGCACTCATAAGCCTTGATTTGTCCCTGGCCGCCTTGTTCTTATGAATAAGGCCCTTGCTGGCCGCAACATCTAAAGCTACTGTGGCTGTCTTGACTTTTTCCGCAGCGTCAGCGGCTTTTGATTCAATTGCCAGGCGGGCGGATTTAACCTGCTTCCTCAGCGCTGACTTTTGCGAAGAGTTCGCGGCATGCTTTTTTTCGGACACCTTGACTCTTTTCATAGCGGATTTAATATTAGGCAAAGCTTTCACCTCCGGTTTCTTTTTTAGCTAAGCTATTGTACCATGATAAACAAGCCATTACAACCCCTCTGGGGCGGCGGCAGGGTATTTGTGGGCGGTTAATTTCCAAAGCAACTTCAATTATGCAGCTGACTCTGTGAACTGACGGTTTTTGCAGCCCGCTGAGCTTGCCCCGGGCATGAATTTCCCTATCCCGTAACTTTACTGTAGGAAAATAAAAAAGAAAAAAGTCTCTCCCATTGGTACAATGTTAAGTGCAAACCCAAACACTGAAAG
>JAFGQE010000038.1 GCA_016935835.1 Clostridia bacterium
CGCCATATACAATTTTGAGAATGTTGACAGGATGCCTGTCTACTACTTTGGCACATGGCCGGAAACAAAGGTCATTTGGGCTGAAAAGGGCTATGACTGCAAATGCTCCCTAAGGTCCCATGCCGGTCCCCAGATTGACGGAATGGATCCCGACTGGGAATCCGGAATGTGGGGAAGCCACGGCTTATTCAGGAATTATGCAGTCAGTGACCTTTACAAAGTACTGGAGGAGACAGAGGAATACAGAATCATCAGACAATCCGACGGTTCTATAGAAAAGGAACTGGTTCAATCGACCTCAATAAACCATACCATAAAGCACGCCCTTGAACCCACAAGAGAATCATGGGAACAGTTTAAAACTCTCATGAATCCTTCCGACCCCAGAAGATTTCCGGCAAATCTCGATGAAAAAGTCAATGAATTAAAATCAAAGGACCTGGTAAGAATTTTTCACGGGGGCAGCCTTTATGGATGGATTCGCAATTGGATGGGCGTTGAAGGAATATCATACTTCATGTATGACAACCCGGAACTGCTTGAAGAAATGGTGGCATATATTACGGACTTTCTGATTGAGGTGTCGGGCAATGCACTTTCAAGAATTGAAATGGATGCGGCATACATATGGGAGGACTGCTGCGGCTCGACCGGCCCATTGTTCTCTCCTGCAGCTTATAAAGAAATCTTTGATATGCATTACAAACGCCTGTACCGATTCTATAAATCCATGGGCGTAAAAAATATTCTGCTGGACAGCGATGGATACTGCGATCCACTCATACCAAGCTGGTTGGATTCGGGCGTAGATATAATATTCCCTCTTGAAGTTGGAACCTGGGAAAACACACCTGAAAAAGTCCGTGGTAAATTCGGGCGTGATTTAAAAATATTCGGAGGTATCAACAAGTTTAAAATAGGCGAAGGCAAGGATGCTGTCCGGAAGCATCTTCTTGAAATAAAACCCTGTGTTGATGAAGGCGGTATTATACCTATACCAGATCACCGCATACCACCTCATATCACAATTGAAAACATGTATGATTATATTGATGTTTTTAATGATGTATTTAACCGATAAAGAAATCTAATGACCCAAAGTTATCCATATTGAATAACTTTATTTTACTTTATTCTTCTCATTATTTCTTTGTAGATTTCGCCTTTATCCCGAAGGCCTATACCAACGATCTCTATTACTTGAATGTCCCCGGTGGTTAAAAGTTTATATACTATTCTGTATTTCTTTGAGCAAATATATATCTGGGAGCATGTTAAAATTTTAGGCAATCTGCCAAGATGGAGGTGCTGGGGAATTCCCGGAAATCAGAGACAGTAAAACGAGCTGAGCGTTAAGAATAAATTACTTGATATTCACCAGTAAAAGCATTATAATTGCATTAGGTGGTGAAAATATGATAAAAACTACAGCGATGCTAGTGGATGAACTGAAAGAATTTGTAAACCCAGCAGCCAAGATTCGGCGATTCGTAGATACAGGAAAGTTGATACCCATCGTCAGGGGGTTGTATGAAACAGATGGAAGCATTCCCGGATACTTTCTTGCACCAATCATTTACGGACCTTCTTATCTGTCTTTTGAATTTGCATTGGCTTACTACTCGCTTGTTCCCGAGGCGGTATATAACTTTACATCAGCGACATTTGAAAAGAAAAAGGCAAAACAATATGTGACACCCTACGGTACATATACTTATCGTGACGTGCCAAGCGAAGCATATCCTCTCGGTATTATTCTGCACTCTGAGAACGGGTATGGATTTTATATTGCGTCTCCCGAGAAAGCAATCTGCGATGAACTATATAAAATTTCTCCCCTAAGTAACAGAAGAGAGCTGGAGTATTTGTTGTTTGAAGACCTAAGAATTGATAAAGAAGAATTCTTCCACTTAAATATGGCAGATCTTCTTGAAATATCGACTCGTTATCACACACAGAATCACAAACTGCTACAGGCGTATCTCGGAAGGAGCATGAAAAATGGATCAAATTATTGAGCAAATGCTTAAACAATACAGTATGCAAACCGTATATGATAAAAAGAACGGTATCAAAGAGGTTGTACAGGAAATTGTTCTGTGCGGACTAGGTAGAGCGAACTTTTTCAAGACTGCTGCGTTTTACGGTGGAACGGCACTCCATATTTTTTATGGGCTTGACAGGTTCTCTGAGGATTTGGACTTCTCCTTAAAAACATCTGACCCTTCCTTTGACTTTTCCGAATATCTTCCAATACTTGAAAAAGAAATTCGCTCCCATGGACTTAATTTCAAAATGGTAGTAAAAGAAAAATCAGTTGATTCCTGTATTAAGTCAGCATTCTTAAAAGGAAATACCAAGGAGCATATGCTGATGTTTTATGCAGATGAGCAACTTGCACGTTCTATCGGTTCCAGTGAGCTTATAAAAGTTAAGTTCGAAGTTGATACAAATCCACCGGATTGCGCTGCCTTTGAAACTAAGTACAGGTTGCTTCCCATTCCATATGAAATCACATTGTATGACATGCCGTCACTTTTTGCCGGGAAAATTCACGCAGTCATTTGCAGAGGATGGAAAAACCGTGTCAAGGGCAGGGACCTTTATGATTATGTGTTTTACCTTTCCAGAGGAGCGGCATTTAATCTTAAGCATCTCGCTGCCCGTCTTGTACAGTCCGGCCATATTCCTGCAGAAAAACAAATCAAGACAGAGGATGTGAAAGAGATTCTTCGTACGAGGTTTGTAAATATCGACTATGCGCAGGCTAAGCAGGATGTAGCACCGTTTATCAAGAACCAGAACGCTCTTGACGTTTGGAACACAGACTTTTTCTCTAAAATAACAGAAGGGTTAAAAGAAAATACTTAAAAAATTGACTTATTTGCACGAGCATAAGAGTTGGGAGGATGCTAAAATTCCGGGCAATCTGCCAAGATGGAGGGGCTGGGGAATTCCCGGAAATCGGAGGCAGTAAATGGGAGGATTCAAAAGGCAGTTTCACGGGAATCTCAAAATACTGCCTGCCGGGACCCAAGTGGATTTTTATACATTGAAGCTGCGCTCCGGAATGTCCCGGCGCCAATGGCGCCGGGGTTTGTTTGTTCTACATTGTATTGCGGGAGTACAGCGACTCCTCGTTGGTATCATTCCTGTGAAAGGGTATTATCCGGACCTTCGAATGTACGCTGCGCGGGTAGAGCCTGTATTTCTCAAGTGGTTCCGGTCCGCAGGAATGGTTTCCGATTGCATTTTGCGCCGTATCCAGGTTGACGCAAAGGCTGCCGTCGGGCACAAGGTCCTTTGCGTGTGAAGCCCGGTCAAGTTCCTCGGCGGTATGGAGCAGTGCGCTTACAGACAAGGGTTCCTCTGCCAATATCATGATCGCCCGGCCGTTTTCATCGCTGAACGAAAGCCACCTGGTGTCAAGCTTGTTCCCGGTTTCCTGCGGGAATTCATAGGGTTCGGCCTGATCCGCGACATAGCCCTCATACACCCCGAGAAGCGCGCTCTGATGCCTGTCGCAGTAGCTTTCATGGGGCCCCTTTCCATACCATGCCATGTTCTGCATTGATATGGGGATCTTGAACTTAGTGCCGATGCGCGGAATATATTCCGTCTCAAGCAAAGGTTCGAATTCGGAATCCATGTCCATGGTTCCGTTCTCAAAAATCTCATAGGAAGTCCTGACCCTGAACAATGGTTTCTGCCCTGAGGCCGCCATTACACTTACTGCAAAAACCACGACGCCGTTTTCAGTCGTTTCAAAATCGAATGATTCAACGCGGGCATACATCCTGTCCAATCCCATTCTTTTCCACACCCACTTCATTTTGGTCTTGTCATTGTCGGTGGGGGCCCTGAAGAAATTAGGGGAGAAACCCTTGTCCAGCAAATAGGTTCCCTTGTGGAACCACTCGGTGATTTCCGCGGTAAGCCTGTCGAACACCATGTAGAAATCGCCGCCCGCAAGGCTGAGGAAACGACCGTTGTCATCGATGTCAATCGCATTCATCCGGGATTTTACCGGTGAGAGGAGTCTCTTTCGTTCGAATATTATCTGGCTTTTGCAGACTTCGAATCCCTTGACGGCATATAGGGTGGATTGCCTCAAGGTGAAATAAAGGTTGACGCAGTACTCGGCGTCTTCATTGAATTCGAAAGGAACCGAATATGTCCTGTGTTCGCCGGCGGGAATGCCCTGTATATCGATTTCGGCTTCATCAACCATATAGCCGTCCTTAAGAAGTTCAAGACCGCAGGCCAGATAGTCGAGCGGGGCAAAGGCATTGGTGTTTTGTATCGCGAACGATCTATCCTCAAGGTCAATATTGATGATTTTCGCAGGTTCAAGGATTTTTTTCAATTCTATCAAGGAAGTGTGCGGAGTTCTGTCCGGGTAATTGAGGCCGTCCATGCAGAAATTGCCGTCATTGGGGATGTCTTTGAAATCACCGCCGTAACCGTAGAACGTACGTCCTTCGGCATCGGTGGTCAGCAGGGTATGGTCAACCCATTCCCAGATGCAGCCGCCCATAAGGCGGGGATACTTATAAAAGGCATCCCAGTATTCGAGCAGGTTGCCGGAGGCGTTGCCCATCGCATGCCCGTATTCGCACAGGAAATAGGGCCGGCCGTCCGATGAATTCTCCGCTTCCTTTATAAGCAGGTCGATCGGGGGATACATCACACTCTGAACGTCGGGGCCCTGCTTATCCTCCGCGCGCTCATAATGAATCGGCAGGGAAGGGGAATGTTTGCGTATTTCCGCCATCATTGACAGATGGTTGGCGCCGTAACGGGTCTCGTTGCCGAGCGACCACATTATTATGCAGGGATGGCTTCTGTCCCTCATGACCATGCGCTTTGCGCGGTCCGCGAAATGGGGGCGCCATTCGGATTTGTCGGAAACGTCATAATCCGGGTCGGAATATCCGAACCCGTGCGCCTCAAGGTCCGCTTCATCGATTACATAGAGCCCGAATTCATCACATAAATCAAGCAAGAAGGGATCCGGCGGATAATGGGATGTGCGGATGGCATTGATGTTGTTCTGCTTCATAAGGACGACATCCTCCGTCATCGAGGCCCTGCCCACGGCATGGCCAAGCAGAAAATGCGTGTCATGCCGGTTGACGCCCTTTATTTTTATGGGTTTGCCATTGACCTTGAATATGCCGTCCTCGATATCGACGCGCCTGAAACCGGTATTGAGAACACGGATGTCGACGGGGTTCTCTGATGCCTGGTAAAGCGCGATGATGCTTTTATATAGATACGGGGTCTCGGCAGTCCATTTTTCGGGAGAGTCGAACGGTATGACCGCCAGGCCGTTCCTGTCGATTTCCTTCTCCAGAACCTTACGGCCGGACGTGTCGTACAGACTGTATACAAGTCTTGCGGCGGGTCCCGCATAAGAGCACTCGACATTCACGAGCCCATCCGCCATATTGTCGGTAAGAGATGTTTCACAATAGAAATCGGTTATGCGGGCCTGCGGGGTCGAGTAAAGGTACACTTCCCTGAAGATGCCCGAAAACCTGAAATAATCCTGATCCTCAAGGTAACTCGCGCAGTTGAACTGATAGACTTCGACGCTGAGCAGGTTGAGTCCCTCCTCCACCAGGTCCGTGATGTCGAATTCGGAAGGCATGTGCGAGCACTGGCTGTATCCGCATTCAATTCCGTTCACAAATACCAAAAACGCAGAATTGACGCCCCCGAAGCGGAGGACGGTCCTTCTGTCCGCAAATGATTCCGGCAGGGAGAACTCGGTCCTGTATATGCCGATTGCATTTTTGTCGGGGATGTGGGGAGGTTCCATGGGAAACGGATAGACGGCATTGGTATAGTGCGGTGTTCCGTAGCCATGCGCCTGCCAGCTGGAGGGCACGGGAATGGTGTCCCAGCCCGAGGCATCGAATTCCACCGAATAATGGAAAGGCGGGATGTCGAATTTACATTCGGCATAGAAGAAGTCCCAGGTTCCGTCAAGGCTCTTGAAATATGGCGAGGCGCCCCGGTCGCCTGACAGGGCCGATTCAAGACCGGCATATGGGATGGATGCGCCATGCGGTTCAAGCCTGTTGATTCCCAATATATTTATATCTTTATAATATTCCATTTGAAATCCCTCCTGTTCACACTTGTATTTTATCACGATATGGATGCAACCGGACCTGAAAATCGCAAAACCGGTCCGGCTGGCTGCGGATGGAAATATAACCGCGCATGATGTAAAATGGATGCATGCGGAAGAAGCGAAGGAAAAGGAAGTGGCGCATATGAGAATGTTCGATATTATTTCAAGGAAGAGGGACGGACTGCCGCTCGGATACGAAGAGCTTGAATACTTCATTAATGGGATAGTCGACAAGAGCATCCCGGATTACCAGACAACCGCCTTGCTTATGGCGATTTATCTGAATGGGATGAGCAACAGGGAAACCTCGGACATGTGCCTGCTGATGGCGCGTTCGGGTGACATGATGGAGTTTTCGGACGAGCTTGTGACGGTGGACAAGCACAGCACGGGGGGAGTCGGCGACAAGACTTCATTGATAGTCGCGCCGATGGCGGCGGCTTTCGGACTTACGGTGGCAAAAATGTCGGGCAGGGCGCTCGGACACACCGGGGGCACCGTCGACAAGCTTGAATCCATTCCCGGGATGAAGGTTGACATGACCCTTGAAGAGTTCGAGAAAGCATACAGGAAAACAGGCATTTGCATTTCAGGCCAATCGGGCAATATGGTCCCGGCCGATAAAATACTGTATTCGCTAAGGGACGTGACGGCGACTATCAGCTGCATACCGCTGATAGCCACCAGCATAATGAGCAAGAAACTGGCCGCTGGTGCAAAGAACATTGTGCTTGATGTCAAGACCGGCTCGGGGGCTTTCATGGAGAATCCTGAGGAGGCCTTTGCCCTGGCTGAGAAAATGGTGCGGATCGGCCTTGACAACGGACGCAATGTGTCGGCGCTTGTGACAATGATGGATACGCCGCTTGGATACTGCATAGGGAATTCACTGGAGGTCATGGAAGCCATCGATGTCCTCAAGGGAGGATGCGCCGGCTTCGATCTGTGCGAGGTATCAATAGCGCTGACCGCCGAGCTTATTTCTATGGCTTCCGGCATGGATGTCAGGGCTGCGGCAAGGGAAGCAGAAAAAAGGATAAAGGATGGCTCGGCGTTGAAAAAGCTGAGGGAAATGATAATTTCGCAGGGCGGCAACCCGGCGGTTATAGAGGACTACGGATTGTTCAAGCAGCCGCGGACCGTCATCGAGGCCAGGTCCCCCGAAAGCGGATATGTCTCGTCGATCGATGCGAAAAGCATAGGGGACGTATCAATGAACCTGGGCGCGGGAAGAAGCAGGAAAACCGACCCGATAGATTATTCCGCGGGAATCAGGCTTGCAAAAAAACCGGGTGACCGGGTTGAAAAAGGTGAAGTCCTGGCATACCTGTACACAGACAGGGAAGATGCCGCGGGGCAGGCCGGTGCTTTTCTGGATGCCTGTGAATTTTCAAGGACAATGACAAAAGAAAAGAAGCTGATACTCGGCAGGGTTTCAAAGGACGGCCGGGAAGTTTACTGAAGAAAACGGAGAATGACATGAAAAAACTTTTATCAATCCTATTGGCGGCATCATTGCTTGTGACCGTTGTTCCAGCCCCGGGCGGTGTTCTTGCCCAGGACGAGGATTTTGACATAAGCATCGTAAACAACATGGTGCTTGCGACCGATATAAATGCGCTTCAGTCTCGGAGCTATATTCTGATGGAGGCGACCACGGGTCAGGTCCTCCATTCATTGAACGCGGATACAAGGTACCCCATGGCAAGCCTTACCAAGATCATGACGACATATATAATTATGGGGGAGATAAAAAAGGGAACCATTTCCTATGACGATATAATTACGGCAAGCCCGTATGCCTGCAGTTTCGGCGGTTCGCAGGTGTGGCTTGAGCCGGGCGAGCAGTTCACGCTGAGGGAGATGCTCAACGCCATCGAGCTTCATTCGGCAAACGATGCGGCGGTCGCGGTGGCTGAGGCCGTCGCGGGCAATGAGGCGTCCTTTGTTACGATGATGAACGCCGCGGCAACCGAACTGGGGATGGAGGACACCTTCTTCAAGGATTGCACGGGCCTTACGGATGAAGGCCACTACTCAACGGCGGGGGAC
>JAFGQE010000039.1 GCA_016935835.1 Clostridia bacterium
ACCGGAAAAACATTGATCTTGTTCAGGTCGTTCCTGTTGCTTATGACGTTTCTCGCGCCGGATAAATAAGCCTTATAAAGATTTTCACTGTCAATGTATATTGCCATCACAATCCCCCTGCGTAATATATTTATCTATATACCCTTATTATCCGAAATTAACATTCAGCTTTATAAAATCAAATTCCGCATTCCTTCAGGAAATCAAAGACAGCAGCCTCATATTCCTTTCGATGCACCGGATATGCCCCTCCGTGTCCTCCATTCTCAAACCACAGTATTCTTTTTTTGCCGCTGCCACATGCTTCATACAATTCCTGCGTCATTTGCGGAGGTATGTATGCATCATCCCTGCAGTCAATGAACATCATGGGATTTTCCACAACATGAATCCTGTCCAGTATATTTATCCGCTTCAAATCAAAGCCATATATTCTTAACACAAAGAATTTAGTAAACCACATCACTATGGAAGTTATGAAATCAGGCGTATGTAGTTTTCTGCCTATAACCGTCTCCGCCTGCCTGTAAAAATCACTGTACGGGCAGTCTGCTATATAAAAATCGCAGTCATCCCTTACCTGCGAGGCATATGCCAGCAGAATTCCGGCGCCCATTGATATCCCGTGAAGCCCGATTTTTATATCCTTGTCCGATTTATCCCTTATATATTCGACTGCGGCCGCAAGATCGCTCTTCTCGTAATAACCATATGATATATTGGTCCCGCCGCTTTCGCCGTGGGCCCTTGAATCCCATGCCAGCACTCCAAAGCCCATCCTGCTGTACATATACGCAAGATCCATCATATACTTGTGGGAAACTGTAACTCCGTGCAGAAGCACCACCCATTTGCCGGGGTTTTCTCCTTCTGATTCAAATGCATTTATTTCATAAAAGTACGGCGATTTGATCTTTACATATCCATATCCGGCCTTTGAAAGCCATTCCCTTACTTCCGCGACATAACCCGGATCATGCAGATTGTTTGAATACTCGTTGATATCCATGTCCGGCCTTGGTTTTTTTCGGGCGATTCCCCTTGCCGCCAAAAACCCAATGGTACTGAAAATCAAAAGAAATACAATCAAAATATAAAAAACATAAACCATGGATAACGTCCCCCTTCCTATGTATTTTATATAATTGTTCCAAATCTTTCAAGGTCCCGGTTTTTTTTCGATTATCGTATCTTTTCCCCCGATTTAAAGACCGAGGAAACCGAATAATCATCGGCCAGGATCAGAATATCGGCTGTACGCCCCTTTTTAAGGTGTCCGCAAATATTTTCAAGTCCCATTGCCCTTGCAGGGGAAGATGTCGCGCTTGCAAGCACATCCCCGGGTGGTACTCCGATGCCGGTTATGTTCCTGACCCCGTCTGCAATCGTCGCTATGCTGCCCGCAAGGATTCCCGAATCAAGCCTCGCCCCGTTTTCTGATACTGTAACATGAAGTCCCGAAAAATCATATTCGCCGTACCCAAGGCCCGCGGCAAGCATGGAATCAGATATTATTATGGTCTTCCCGGCTCCCTTTACATTGTAAATCAATTTAATGATCTCCGGATGCGTGTGTATCAGGTCCGGAATGATTTCGCACATTACATTGTCCCTGTTTAGAGCAACGGTCGTGATCATAGGCTTCCTGTGATGAATCGACGGCATTGCATTGAACATATGTGTTGCGATTGCATCCGTTATATCGAAAAATGCATTGGCGGTTTCCGAATCACATTCGGTGTGGCCGAATGATACCTTTATATTTTCAGATACAAGATATTGGGTCAACTTGAAATCCTTGTCCTTTTCGGGAGCCAGGGATACCCTTATGACAACCTTCCGGTAATCCCCTGTTATTTTTTTGAATATGTCCACAAGCGGATTTAATATATATACCGGGTTCTGGGCTCCCTTTTTCCCGATGTTTATGAACGGGCCTTCAAGATGAACACCCGGCACAAGGTCCGGCCTCCTTGAATACATCTCAAGGGCACGAAGTATATTCTTATCCGAAACAGTGGGAATCGTCGGAACGAATGTAGTGGTACCGGAATAATGATATACACGGGCCATGGAATCCAGTTTATCGGCTTCAACGTATGTGTTGTCAAATCCGCCCATTCCATGGGTGTGGATATCAACATACCCCGGGCATACGATTCTTCCCCGTGCATCTTCGGCATATCCGGGATAACGGGTTTTCCCGGCAATGCCGATGCCTGCTATGATTCCGTCTTCAATCAGAATATCCATGGGTTCCTCATGGAAAATTTCCCCATTGAAAAGACGGCAGTTGCTTATCATCAGATTGTTCATATTTTGCTTTGAATGCGAACCGGGCATAATTATCTCCTTATCCCTTTTCGTCGGTTCTCCTTATGAATGCAATCGCCCGTTCCTTTGTCTTCTCATCCCCGTCGATTGATTCCCGGAGAAAATCAGGATGTGTACTTACGAACTCCCTCATGAAATCAGAAGGCGACTTCATGTATCTCTTTATCATGTCGAACTGGCTCTGCGTCATCTGTCCGTCTTTGAAAGCGCCTTCAAAGAAACTTTTTGCAAACACCATCCCCGCAATTACCTTGATTCCCTTTTCAGCAAGTTTTGCAGCGCCGCCTTGCTGTCTGTCCACAACGGCATATGTCCAGGGCATTTTCATGTTTGCCTTGGAAAGAGCGGGGATCCAGTAATTGAAGTAACTTGAGCCTTCCGTTATAAGGTCCGCGATGTGCAGAACCCTTGCCCCGTCTCCATCGAACAGCCTTTCAGTGTTTCCGTTCACGGATTTTATGACAACCAGATTCTTATAGATGGTCAGGTGCGGTTTTTTCAAAATGTAAGCAGCTATGTATGAAAAGAACCAGTCCCTGCGTTCCCCTCCTGATATATAGTCGACCTCGTCCATCGTCAGATTTGCCCTGAGAGTCTCAATCAGATGATTTACAACCTTTTCGAAATTTTTATTAGAATTATAGAAATCAAGGACATACCTGGTCATCATGGCCGGGAAATCATATTTATCCTTTTGATACTCATTGATGAATGCCATTGCCTTTTCAGCTGTTTCCTCTCCTCCGAAAAGATAATGGGTATTGATGTAAAACGGGCCGAATGTTCCGGAGGTATACCAAAAAGGCGATTCCGCTCCGCTTATCTTCAGCGCCTTGGTATTAAAAAGTTCTTTCTCTATTATATTCATCCGGCCTCCTAAATTGTCTTGAAATTTTCAAACCTGAGTTCTATTTCCTTCATTATATTTGCATTGTCTTTCGAAAGCAAACAAGGATCCTCCGAAATAATCCTGATGGCGGCTTTCTGGGCCTTTTTAAGAATATCCATGTCGGTATATATATTCGCAATCCTGAATTCAGGCAAACCGTGCTGCCTGGTACCGAAGAATTCGCCGGGACCCCTCAGCACAAGGTCCTGCTCGGAAATGTAGAAACCGTCTGTTGATTTTTCCATTATTTTCATTCTTTTCCTGGGTATCTCAGCAGAACTCCTGTTTATCATTATACAGTAGGATTGGCCGCTGCCCCTTCCGACCCTTCCCCGCAGCTGATGCAGCTGGGCCAGGCCGAACCTCTCTGCATTTTCAATGATCATGAGCGTTGCGTTTGGAACATTGACCCCGACTTCAATAACCGTCGTCGATACAAGCATATTCGTAACGCCTTCATAAAACAGCTGCATCCTGGAATCCTTTTCCGAAGGCTTCATCCTGCCATGCAAAAGATCGACTTTAAATCCACTGAATCTTTCTTGCAGTTCCTCATATATGCTTTCAGCCGACATCATGTCCAAAGCCTCGTCTTCTTCAATCCTCGGACACACGACATAAACCTGTGATCCTTCCTTCATTCTCCTTTCCGCAAAATCCAGAACCCGTCTCCTCTTGCCCTCATCAACGGCATATGTTTCTATTTTCTTCCTGCCCGGCGGCATTTCATCGATTATCGAAATATCCAGGTCGCCATAAAGTATCAAGGCAAGGGTCCTTGGTATCGGGGTCGCGGTCAGCACCAGCGAATGCGGGGTATCGCCTTTTCCCGCCAGTGCTTCCCTTTGGTTCACGCCGAACCTGTGCTGTTCGTCGGTTATGACCAGGCCAAGCCGTTTGAACCCGACTCCTTTTTGAATCAGGGCATGCGTACCGATGATTATATCCGCCCCGCCGTTTTTAATCGATTCAATTACAGCGTCTCTTTCGGTGGTTTTCACTCCCCCGGAGAGATATACCGCATTATATCCGAGTCTGGCGAAATCATTTCCCAGGCTTTCATAATGCTGCCTTGCAAGTATTTCGGTCGGAGCCATGAAAGCGGCCTGGAATCCGTTTCCACAGGCATCGGCGATAGCCGCGGCCGCAACCGCCGTCTTGCCGGAACCCACGTCGCCCTGCACAAGCCTGCGCATGACCTTGCCTGATGATAAATCTCCCCTTATCTCATTTATAACCCTTTGCTGTGCCCCGGTCAGTGGAAATCCGAGGCCGTTAATATACATATTTCCTTTGTAAAAATCGGTGAATTTGTTCCCGTTTGCCTCAAGGCCCCTTGTTCTGTGCCTTATATTCAAAAGAGCCGTCTGCAAAAGGAAAAATTCCTGGAATACAAGCCTTTCACGCGCTTTATAAAACAAATCATTGGATTTGGGAAAGTGTATGTTCCTTACGGATTTGCCATATTCAAGAAGCCCGTATCCGGCCATAATCCAATCCGGCATTATTTCGTTGAAACATTCCTCTGTTTCAGACAAGGCGTCTTTTATGGCATTCCTTATTGTATTTTGATTCAGGCCTTTGTTTTTGCTATATATGGGCACAATCACCGCAAAATTATCATAATCATCCGAAAATGCCGGGTTGCTCATCTCCATGAGGATTTTTCTTTCAACCCTGCCAAAGAACCAGTATGTACTGCCTTCCCTGAGCTTGCCGTAATAATATTGCTGATTGAACCATACCGCGTTCATGTAACCCGTTCCGTCCGAAATCACCGCTTTTATTATATGAAGATTGTTTCTGAATTTTCTAGCTTCTATATTTGTAATGACACCCCGGACGGTCGCCTTTTCCCCTGACTCAAGTTCATTGATTTTCTTTATGATCGACCTGTCTTCATATGTCCTGGGGTAGTACTCCACAAGATCCTTAAGACAATGAATTCCAAGGTCGTTGAAATACCCTGCCCTCTTTGGCCCGACCCCCTTCATGTAGCGTATATCCTTGTTCAATGCATCGTCAATCATTCAGCGACCGGCTTGCAAGCCTTTCCAACGCGTCCCCGCATTCATCCCTTATTACGAATTTCGCTTTTGCATCATATCCTGTTTGTGTCCTGTTTACAATTATCATGGCTTTTCCCCTGAAGAAATCAATCAAGCCCGCCGCTGGATAAACGGTGAGGCTGCTTCCCGCGACAATCAGCACCTCCGCATCTTTAACAAGCCCTTCCGCCTTCAGATATGCGGTTTCGTCAAGTCTTTCCCCATACATCGTCACCGCGGGCCTGACAGTGAATCCGCATGCACAGCATACGGGTATCCCGGGACAAAAGCCCAATACATAATCAAGGCTGAATTCCTCACCGCAGTTCATGCATCTGTTCGCATGCACAGACCCATGCAGTTCGACGACATTGCCGCTGCCCGCCGCCTGGTGCAGTCCGTCGATGTTTTGAGTAACCACGGATACATTCTTCCTTCCTTCGAATCCGGCCATCGCCTTGTGCCCCCTGTTTGGCCTGGCATATCTGTGTATTATTTTTTCAAAATAATATTTGTAGAATATGTCCGGCCTGGCATCAAAGAATTTCTTGCTCAGGATCATTTCAGGAGGATAACCCAGATAATCATTTTCCGTATACAACCCTGATGAGGACCGAAAGTCCGGTATCCCGCTTTCTGTCGAAATTCCCGCGCCCGTAAAAAACACGATGTTTTCTGAATCCCTGATTATAGCGGCGGCATCATCATACATGAACCTTGACGACCACCTTCCTGACCATCGAATGAAATTCATCGGGATCCACGCCCGGCATATGCGCGTCGTGCGGGAAGAAAATGGCGAAACTGCCTTCCCCGGCCAGGAAACCGCATGTGTTCCTGTTTTCAAGGAACATCACATCCTTATCATCGTCATAGGCGACTGTCACGGAAAGATCCCCTGTGTGAGCGGTATACATCCTCTCGCTCCCTGAAGCAATGTACTGCACGTCTATGTATTTCCCATGGGCTTCCGTCCTGGAATCCCCAAGTGGCTTCGTTTCATACTCCATGCACACCGCATAAATCTTATCGCCGTCCACGGCAATCTTGCCCAACGGGAGACTCATGATGTCGGTTTTTTTGAGAAACTCCAAGGCCTTGTCAATCCCATCTGAAATCCCCATGTATGCGCCGGTATTTTCCAATTTGTCAAAAATCATTGCTTAACCTCAATTGCTTTACTGAATTTTCCTGATCTGCGTTTGGCATCCCGTTTTCCGAATCACCCTCCGCAGTTATACCTACCTGATTTCGATTGTATATACGAGCCTCTCCGAGCCATATGGCGGCAAAATCCTGATGTCCCGCTTATCAAGAAGCTCTTTCCCAAGATAATTCCCGTCGGGAAGCGAAGTCCATGGTTCAATGCATATATAATTCGCCCTCATGTATTTCGTCCATATCCCAAGATACTTGAAATCATCGAATTCAACGACAACACCCCTGCCGTTCATTGTGTTCCCAAGATAAACCTTATTCTTCCTGAGCCCTTCAAGGATCAGGGCATCGTCTTTAAAGACCTCGGGTGATAGATAAAGCCTTCCTTCATCAAGGCTGACTTCCTTCGTTTCTTTTTCAAGCATAATGTCCTTGTCAGTTGTATGGGTCCTTATCCGCTCCTCGCCAGGGAACCCGATGTAGTAGTCCTCCATCTCCTCGCCTTCAAACAGCGCAAGATTGAACCCCTCGTGTCCGCCTATTTCATACGGCATCGGCTTCTCGCCTTTATTTTTTATATTATGTTCCTTTATGATTTTGCTGCCTTCAAGCCTGTAGGCTACTGAAAGCCCGAATGCGAAGGGATACTCTTTCAGTGTTTCGACCGTCTCACCGGTCCTGAAAACAACGGAACCGCCGCCGGACTTGGCTGACCCGAACTCGGCGAACCTTGCGAAACCATGTATCTGCATCCTGTATGACTTTCCCTCGAATGTATATTCTTCATCCTTAAGCCTTCCGATGACAGGAAATAAAAGCGGCGCCTGCCTTTCCCAGACATCGGGATTTTTCTGCCAAAGATATTCGATTCCGTCGGGATCCCCCTTTTTCCTAATGCTGCGAAGCTCTGCGCCAATGCTGTCAATCTTTACGACCAGAAATTCATTTTCAATTGTAATTATCATAATGCCATCCTCCCTGAATCATTATATCAAAATATCAACGGATGTTCTTTTGTATTATTTGACAAGTCGCCTGCAATTAATTAAAATCTAAAGAAGAAAATGAAAGAAGGATATTATTATGAAACATGAAATTGAAATAAAGTTCAATTCGATAAGCGAAGTCAAGGATTTCGT
>JAFGQE010000040.1 GCA_016935835.1 Clostridia bacterium
ATACTGGGAGGAAGGGTCCCAGATCCTGGATGACATAGCTGAAAGAATTCTGTCAAGGATAAACAGCACCGGGATGTTCACCGGGGGAGGGCAGCCGTCATTTGAGAAGGGGATTGAAGAAGGATTGATAATGATGCTGGGCGCGGAAATGGACCGCATGTATCTGGATGAAGTCAAGAAATTATCACTAAACGACACGGGAATAGATAAAAGTGTAAGCGCGGTATATACCCCGCTGAACGGAACCGGGGCCATACTGATTCCAAGGCTTCTAAAAGAAAGAGGTTTTACGAACATAGTCTGCGTAAGCGAGCAGATGGAACCCGACGGCAATTTTCCGACGACGCCATATCCGAACCCCGAGGATTTCTCGACTTTCAAAATTGCGCTTGAATATGCATCCAGGCATAAGTCCGACCTTGCCGTCGCAACCGATCCCGATGCGGACAGGATTGCCATTGCGGCAAGGGATGAAGAAGGGCTGTTTGTTCATTTGAACGGCAACCAGACGGGGGCTCTTCTATTGGAATATATTCTAAGCCAGAGGATGGAGAAAGGGCTTTATTCAAAAAAAGACGCGATGGTGACGACAATAGTAACCGGCGACCTGGGAAAGGCAATAGCAGAACGTTACGGACTGACCGTATTCGAGACGCTGACGGGCTTCAAGCATGTATGCGGAAAGGCGAATGAGTTTGAGAAGACGGGGGAATACAGGTATGTGTTCGGATACGAGGAAAGCATAGGATACTGTCCGGAGACTTTTGTCCGCGACAAGGATGCGGTGAGCACTGCAATGCTGATATTCGAAATGGCCGCATATTATAAGGCGAAGGGCAGGACGTTGATGCAGGTCCTGCAAGAAATATTTGAAAAATACGGACACTACCGGGAAAGTCAGTTCTCGATCACATACAAAGGGGCCGAAGGCATAAGGCTGAAGGAAAAGGTAATGAGGGAATGGCGGAGCGGATTCCCGTCTTTTGTCGGAGGCGAAAAGCTTGTCAGCATGACCGACTATATTGAATCCGTCCATATTGACATTGAAACAGGACGCAGTACCAAGGTGGACATTCCCGGATCGGATGTTTTGAAATACAGGTTTGACGGCGGAACCTGGTATGCCGTAAGGCCTTCGGGAACGGAACCGAAGCTCAAGGTTTATATATATACGGTAAAGGATACGGGCGGGGAAGCCATGTCGACGCTTGATAGATTTGAAAAAGGAATCAGGGAAAGCATAAAAGAGTTCGAAGGAAAACCGGATTAAGGCAGGAAGCGGCGTATCAACATAAATTTCATATCTGAAAACAAAAACCGGCTCCGCGCGAATTGCGCAAGCCGGTTTTTTGCATGGGCAGGAATTCCAATGCCTGCGGCAAACCTGTAATCCGCATAAACAAAACACAAATGAAGCGAAACGCAACAGCAAACAAAAGGATGTTTGCTTAAAAAGAATTGCTTGAAATTTATTCGCCGGATGCATAAAACTAATTTTATAGGGTAATAATATACTGTAGTTTGAAAAACTACAAAATTATTTTATAAAACAAAACGGAGGAATTAACAATGAAAAGAATAACTGGTATTATCATTGCCCTTCTGCTTGTCTTTTCACTGGTTGCCTGCAGCGGCGGGAAAGAGCCCGAAACATCCGCGACCCCCACTCCGTCGGCAACCCCACAGTCGATAACAGCAACTATATCGGTTCAGGTTGAAACCGATTGGCTCCCATACTATGAGACTGTCAAGGCAAGAGTTCTGGCAGTGCACCCCGGGTCCACAATCAATTTTATTGAGACCGGGGCATTCGACCATCTTGATGTTCTGGATGCGACGGATGTAACCAATGTGGATGTGGCGGACGTTTTTGCAATACCGGCCGACAGGCTGTATCCGCTTTCAAAGAATGAAGCGCTTGCTTCAATCGATGCAAAGACAATGGCGGCCAATGTTGGCGGCTTCGTGGATTTTGACGGCGGCCTTGGAGGAAACTTCATGGTTGACGGCGAGTATCTTGCATTCCCGATGAACATTGAAACGCTCATCGTGTTCGCAAATACGGCGAATGCCGCGGCAAAAGGCATCGACCTGACCGGCACGATCGAGTTTACGGACCTTGAATATGAAGATATGCTGGTTCCTTTCTTCAACGCATGGTTCGGTGTTGCGTTTACCAATGCAGGGGAAATAGAATTGCTTGGCAATGACGACGGCGTGCTTTGGTCCGACATGACCAAGGAGTATTCTGAGCTTACCGCGAATCAGAAAACTGTACTTACCGCGATATATGATTACTGGAAGGCCCATGATGCTGCGCTGACCGATGCATGGGATACCAGCGCCGCATGGGGATACATGGATTCATCTTTCTCGACCGGCGGCAAGACAAGCCTGAGACTCGAAGGCCCATGGTCTACGAATTCATTGTCCGAACAGGCGGGCGGCGGAGCGGACCTGGCCATTCTTCCCATCAACCAGGTCACCGTAGGCGGACTTCCGCTTGCACACTGGAAAGGCGGCTGGGGACTTGCTGTTAATGCAAGGGTCGAGGGCAAGGCCGACCAGATGGCGTTGGCGCAGGCATTTATTGAAGAGGTTGTAAACACCGATTATGCCGTCGACTTCTTCAAGGCGACCGGCAAGATACTTGAGAATGTTCCGGTTGAAGTATATACTTCATCCAATCTATCCGAGACAGATAAAATCGTCGTGGCTTCAGTAATCGAATCATATAAAGACGCACCTGCGCGGCCGCTCTTCACGGAGTGGGGCCAGGTATGGAGCACATGGGAAAATGCGCTCCAGTCGTGGTCCGCGGTAAAACCCGCAAGCGTAGAGGCTGCTTACAATGAGATAAAGGCTTCATTCGAGGCAATGATGCTTAATTTCTAAAGATTCAGTAAACCGGGAGGAGAGGCTTGCCTCTCCTCCTGTTTATACCGGAGACATCGATGAAGGAAAATGTAAGGCTGCCCAAAAAACAATTTTATATAATATCAGTATGTCTGGGACTGGTCATATTTTTCCTTTCCATCGAAGTGATGATGAAGGTCAAGGACGTGCTTTTGTATAACAAATGGTTTCTCAAGGCGTCCGCGGAAGGCCTTGGCGCATCATATGAGGATGCGTTCGGAATATATGTGTCCCTGAACCTCGGGGGATTTTTTTTAAAAACATCGATTCCAATGGCGCTGGGCGTGTATACTTACTTTGCATATGTTAAAATGAGGATAAACAAGCTGTTCGTTTTTATCTGGACCATTCTTTTAATCGGGGCAGCGGCATTTGTTGCCATGGAAATGAATTTTGCATCAGTTTTTTATTATATCGAGCTTGCCTTGTATGCAGTTCTGATCATAGTGATTCTCTCGCTGGTCAATCTGTTCGACAGGGGCAATGACATCGCCGGGAGGTAGATTGTGGCGGTATACAATGAGTTCTTGTATGATACCATAGGAAATGAGCACCCAAGGAAAAATCTATATCTTCTTGAAGTTGCAAGGCTTCAGGAGCAAATCCGCAATTCGGCAAAAAGCGATAAGACAGAGTTTGTCCGCGAACTCCGCGAATTGAAAAGAAACAGGAAATCCCATCCCTACAACGTATCGCTTTCAGCCTTCAAAAAAGATGAAAAGACTTTTCGCAAGAATCTTTCAGAATCAAAAAAAGCATATTCAAGGGAAATAAAGGGCCGGTTTTCCCCAAAAATAACCAGGCTGAAGATACTTGGCTTCTTAAGCGGGCAAATGGAGCCTTTCTACAAACCTTTTACCGGGCTGTCATATGATGCCCTTATGCATTATGAGGAAGCATTGATAATACAAAGGCAGATTGACGGGGTGACCGAATTCATATCGGAACACGAAACCGCCATGGCAGATGCAAAAGCAGCCAGAAAGACAATCGGAGGGGAAGACAACAAGAAGGCGCGCGCCGGGCTTTTTGATTTTAAGAAAATCCAGCGGCAAAAATACAAAGCGGACATTGCAAGCCTAAGAAAAAAAATTAAGGAAGGCATTATTTCAAAAAAAGCCTTTGAGGCGGAAAAAGCACAGCTTAAGAAAAAGCAAGCCTATGCCATTTTGGTAAAATCATATGAGCTTCCGGGAAAAGGCAACAGGGAATTGATAAAGAGTCTTCATTACCAGGTTACCAAAGGGTTCAGACGGGAAATAACGGTGCTTAACGCGAATATTGCCGATTTGAGGAGAAAAACCCCCGTTGAAATTACCCGAGTGGTGCCGGTCAATGCGTTCCTATCCTTCTTCCTCCCGGGATTCGGGCAGGTTCTCAACGGGCAGTACATCAAGGCAATATTCTTTTTCCTAATAAGTATATTTACATATGTAATAGCGATTCCGTATTCCCTTGGTTATGCAAACTTCCAGGGGGATGGGATCGCCGGATTGATTTCACTTGCGGCGGATGGTTCAAAACTTGATAAATCACTCATATTCATGATAGAAGGAACACTGTCTGTTTATCTGATTATTTTCGCGGTTGTGCTTGTATATATTTCCTTCCGGGATGTATTCAAGGTCGACAGGGACAGAATCAGGGGCGTGCGCCCGAGAAACTGGTTTGAGACAAAGACAAGCCTGTTTGAAGAAGGGTTCCCATATATGGTTTCATTCCCGGCCATGTTCGTCATAGTTTTCATTGTACTTGTTCCCATTACCACAACGATGCTGCTTTCATTTACCGGAATGGATCCGCAGAACCAGTCAAAGTTCCCGTGGGTGGGGCTTGAAAACTATAAGCTCATAGCCCTTGGGCAGGGAATCGCCGGAAAAGCCTTCTGGTATATCCTGGGCTGGTCGGTGGTATGGACGCTGGTGGCGACTACCCTGGCGATCGCACTGGGCTTTTTCCTCGCTGTATTCACAAACAACGAGAGAATAAAAGGCAAGCTTTTTTTCAGGACGATATACCTTTTGCCGTGGGCGGTTCCTTCGTTTATAACGATAATGTTCTTCAGCATAATGTTTTCCCCCAATGGGGCAATGACTGAAATAATAACAAAGCTCCTGAATGCGGATGCTGCAATCGTAGTAAAGTACAACCCCATGCTTTCCAGGATAACGCTGATATTCATTCAGGGATGGCTTGGAAGCTCCTATATATTCCTTTTATCCACCGGGGTGCTGCAGTCCATTCCAGAGGATTTGTATGAAGCCGCCCAGATCGATGGCGCCACGGCATGGCAAAAGCTGAAAAGAATTACCCTGCCGATGGTCCTTTTCCAGACCGCGCCGCTTCTGATAGGCCAGTATACTTTCAATTTCAATAATTTTTCGGTAATATACCTGTTCAACGGGGGAGGACCTTTCAACCCGACAAAATACGGAAACCTGGCCGGTTCGACCGACTTGCTGATATCATATATCTTCAAGCTGACGACAGACAACCAGTATCAATCCATAGGAGCGGCAATCACGATGGTGATTTCCCTGGGGCTTATGGTGTTTGCATTCTTCGGCTTCAGGAATTCGAAGGCTTTTAAAAAGTCAGATACGGAATAAATCCGGAGGGAATGGCAAATGAAAAAACAAAAGCATAAAAATGCCCTGTATTTATCAGACAGACAGCCGCTTGCCTTCGCAGGGAAGATCGGAGTGCTCATGATGTACATCATTCTGGCTTCATGGGCCGCTGCCATAATATGGCCGCTGTACCAAATGATTGTTTCTGCGTTCAACGGCAGGCAGGGAAGTTATCTTATACTCAACAGGGAGTTCGAATTTTCATGGGAGCATTTCGAATATCTTTTTGAAGAAACGCTTTATCTGACATGGGTCAAGAACACCATATTTATCGCGGTGACCACAGCGATAGTGATTCTGCTGATAGTTTCCTTCACCGGATATGCTTATTCCAGATACAGATTCAAGGGAAGAAGGGCATCCCTGATGGCGATATTGCTGATCCAGACCATCCCCACATTTGCCGGCATCGCCGCATATTACGCGATGCATACAATAATATCAAACATCATACCCGCTTTCTCAAGGCAGATGATGCTTGTCCTGATTTATGCGGGAGGGGGGATTGCAAGCAATACATTCATACTGAAAGGGTACATTGATTCCATATCAACCGAACTGGATGATGCGGGAAGAATGGACGGATGCTCGAGCATGAAGGTATACCGTCTGATAATAATGCCCATAGCAAGGCCTATGCTTGCAGTCATCGGGCTATGGTCATTCATAGGGCCGTTCATGGATTACCTGCTGCCGAGGGTTCTTCTTACAAGTCCCCAGACATATACGCTTGCCGCGGGGTTGTTTACACTTATAAATGATATCAGGAATACAAACCAGCCTGCCTTCGCGGCGGGAGGACTGCTGACCGCGGTTCCCATAGTAATCATGTTCATCTTGTTGCAGAATCAGCTTGTTTCGGGCCTTGCCAAAGGCTCGGTAAAAGGATAGGCCGAATTATTTTGGAGGAGCTATGAAAGTCGAACTAAAAAATATCGGGAAAAAATATGAAAATCGTGAAAATTTCACTCTGCGCGGCATAGACCTGACGATAGAGGAAAAGGATTTTTGCGTCATACTCGGGCCCTCGGGCTGCGGCAAGACGACATTGCTCAGGATGATAGCAGGATTGAACTCCGTAACCGAAGGAGACCTGTTGTTCGATGGCAGGAGGGTCAACAAGGTCGCCGCAAAGGACAGGGACATAGCGATGGTGTTCCAGTCATATGCGCTTTATCCCCATATGACGGTTTATGACAACATGGCATTTTCACTCTCAATGAGGAAAGAAAGAAAAAAGATTATCAATGAAAGGGTCATGGAGGCGGCTGAACTTCTGCAGATTACGGAGTATCTCCATTCGAAGCCTTCCGACATATCGGGAGGGCAGAGGCAACGGGTGGCGCTTGGCAGGGCGATAGTCAGGAACCCGAGCGTTTTCCTGATGGATGAACCTTTGTCGAACCTGGACGCAAAGCTGAGGGAACATATGAGGGTCGAGCTGGTGAGGCTTCACAAGAAACTCGGCACCACAACCATATATGTCACGCACGACCAGGTCGAGGCGATGACCATGGCAAACAGGATAGTCCTTATGAACGACGGCAAGATACAGCAGACGGGAGCGCCCGATGAGTTCTATGAAAAACCTGGGAATATATTCGTTGCGAAATTCATAGGATCGCCGACGATGAACATGTTTGACGGCTGCATAACCGATGGAAATTTTGTCTTCGACGATGGTGTTGTCAGGATTGTTCCTTCCGAACCGCTTAAAAAACTGCTGGATCCATATGAAGGAAAGAATGTTTCGGTCGGAATAAGGGCGGAACGTTTTGAAAAGGACAGCATTCACAGGAACAATATCAAATGCACGATTGATGTTATAGAGATGCTCGGCAAGGAGAAGCTGTTGTACTGCAGGTTGTCAAATGATAAGGAAATCGTTATATCTGCGCCCGGATACAACCGGTATGAAGAGGGCATGGAGTATACTTTTGGGTTCGATGACTCGGTTGTGCATTATTTTAACACCGAAACAGGGGAAAGGATAAATAAATAACACAACGACTCCCAAGTGGAGGATACCGGAATCCCCGGTATGAACCGGCTGATGGGGAAGTTTTTATTTTTTAAGGCATTTAATGAAAAAATCCGGGATTTTATTGCATATATCAAGTTTGCACGGTGGTTTTGGAATCGGCGATTTCGGCGGATCCGCTTATCAATTTGTTGATTTTCTGGCGGAATGCGGCCAGGCATACTGGCAGATTCTGCCGATCGGCTATATAGGATATGCGAATTCCCCCTACCAATGCTATGGGTCGAAGGCCTTGAATCCGTATTTCATAGATCCATATGGATTTTCAAACGAAGGTCTTTGCAGCCGGAATTATCTTGATGGCCTGGGGTTGACTTTAAACTCCGGCAGAGTCGACTATAATGAAGTGTTCAGGGTAAAGAACATGATTTTTGACAGGGCCTTCGGCGGATTCAACCTGGAAAGGGCCGATTATATTGATTTTAAAAGCAGGCACAAGGACTGGCTTGACGACTTCGCTCTTTTCATAGTTCTGCTAAAGAAAACGAAGAACCTCACCATAATGGAATTTGCTCCGGACATCCAAAAGCGCGACCCAGTTGCACTGGGGCATGTCCTGGCTAAGTTCGGGAATGAAGTCGAGAGGGAAAAATTCCTTCAGTTCTTCGCCTTCAGGCAATGGATGGGCCTTCGGGAATATGCCAACGGAAAAGGCATAAAGATAATCGGGGATATACCCATATATCTTTCTTTCGACAGCGTTGAAGTATGGACCGACAGGGAGCTCTTCAAGATGGGGCCGGATCTTGAGATGAAGCAGGTTTCGGGGGTTCCGCCCGACAAGATGAGCGACAAGGGGCAGATCTGGGGGAACCCTGTGTATGACTGGAGATATCATGCCAGGACCGGTTATGGCTGGTGGATTGACAGAATAAGCTTTTCCCTCTCTTTGTTCGACATCATCAGGATCGACCATTTCAGGGGCTTTGCCAAATACTATGTAGTGGAGGAGCCATTTGACGATGCACATAAGGGCAAATGGAAGAAAGGCCCGGGTTTTTGGCTTTTCAGGAAGGTAAACAGGATTTTTGACAGCTCCAGGATAATAGCCGAGGACCTGGGCCATATTACGAGGGACGTGCGGCGCCTGATAAGAAGAACAGGATATTGCGGCATGAAGGTCGCGCAATTCGGCTTCAGCGGAGACAGGGATAACGAGCATCACCCGCGCAATTATCCGGCGAGGAGCTTTTCATATACCGGAACACATGACAATAACACTATAATAGGCTGGTATGCTGATATGCCGCCCGGGGACAGGATGATTCTTGAAAAAATGGTTGCGGGAATATCGGGGGATAATGCAAATCTCAGGATCATTGAAATGCTGATGAAATCCGATTCACAGGCCGTGATTGTTCCAATGCAGGATTATCTGGGCCTTGGTTCTTCCGCCCGCATGAATACGCCTTCAACTGTCTCGGGCAACTGGGAATGGCGGATGACGGGAATACCGCCGGAAACATCCGGGATTGTGATTAGTTTGACTGAAAAAAGAAAGGTTGATAATGAATAAGGAGAAATTACTTAGGGATATAGATGAAATAGTCCAATCCCAAAAGGGGAAAGACAGTGACGGCATAGTATCCCTTTATAATGAAATATCCAAAAAATGCATGGAGTACATCAATTTCACGGGCATAGGAAATGAAACAAAGACCGCGCACTATCTGTCGATGGAATTTCTGATGGGCAGGATGATAGACAGCAACCTGATGGCGATGGGTATTTTGGAAGATACAAGACGGATATTGGAAAAGCACGGATGGGACAGACGCTGTTTCGAGGATATAGACGATTATGCGCTTGGAAACGGCGGCCTGGGCAGGCTTGCCGCATGTTTCCTTGATTCAGGGGCGACAATCGGGATAAACCTGCACGGATACGGAATAAGATACAAGTACGGCCTTTTCAAACAGGTTTTTTCAGAGGATGGCGCACAGAAAGAAAAAGAGGATGACTGGCAGGTATTCGGCGACCCATGGAGCGTAAGGCGGGAGGACGAGAAGGAAGAGATTGTTTTCGCCGATGCCAGTGTAATGGCCGTTCCGTACGACATGCCGGTAATAGGATTCGGCAACAAAAAGATAAACATGCTCAGGTTATGGCAGAGCGAGCCTTCCGCCGGCGGAACCGACCTGGGAATAAGCGACTTCCTTTATCCTGACGATTCGACGGACCAAGGGAAAACACTGCGGTTGCGCCAGCAGTATTTCTTTGCGGCGGCTTCCATCCGGAGCATCATGAAAAAATATATGAAGGAACACGGGGATGACGTCAGTTGTTTCAGTGAATTCAATCAAATTCAGCTCAATGATACGCACCCTGTCATAGCAATAACCGAAATGATACTGGTCCTGATGAAGGAATATGGCAAAACATTTGATTTCGCGGCAAGGACCGCGGGCCGGTGCTTTAATTATACAAACCATACGGTGATGCCCGAGGCCCTTGAAAAATGGGATACGGTGCTTCTGGGCGGCATATTGCCGGAGCATCTTGCAATTGCAAGAAAGCTTGACCGAAGGCTTTGCCGGGAATTGTCACGGGCGGGAGAAAAAAGAAAGGCCCGAGTAAATTACCGCATAATGGAAAGGGACCGGCTGCACATGGCCAGGCTGGCGGTTTATGTCTGCGGTCATGTAAACGGCGTATCTGAAATCCATACGGGGATACTGCGCGATTCCTTGTTCCGGGACTGGCTTAAAATTTACCCTGGCAAATTGCTTAATATAACAAACGGAATAACGCAGAGGCGCTGGCTGGACCTGTGCAATCCGGAGCTTTTCGGACTCATTGCCTCGCGTATAGGAGAGGGATTCGTCAGGGACCTGTCCCTGCTGAAAAACATTCGCCCGATGATAGACGAAGGCTTCATCGACGACTTTATAAAGGTAAAGCAGGCCAGGAAGAGGGAGCTCGCCGAATACATTGCAAAGAAGCAGGGGATTGTAATCGATCCATCGACGGTTTTCGACATACATATAAAAAGAATCCATGAATATAAAAGGCAGCTGCTGAATATATTTTCGATACTATATCTTTATTTTGAGATGAAGGATGGCGGCCTGAAGGATTTCAGGCCCACGACATTCATTTTCGGCGGCAAGGCCGCGGCAGGATATAAAAGGGCCAAGGCCATAATAAAGTATATCAACATGGCGGCCGGACTGATAAACAACGACCCGGTTTCAAATGGAAGGCTCAGGATAGTTTTTGTTGAGAATTACAATGTATCCTATGCGGAAAAGCTGTTTCCGGCCGCAGATGCGTCGGTGCAGATTTCGACAGCGGGCACGGAGGCCTCCGGAACAGGGAACATGAAGTTCATGCTCAACGGGGCCGTTACCCTTGGAACCATGGACGGGGCGAACATAGAAATCGTGGAAAGGGCCGGAAGGGAAAATAATTATATCTTCGGGGCGGACACAGATGAGATCAACAGAATAAGGGAAAGCTACGACCCGCTGCCGTTGCTGCTTGCCGACAAAAAGCTGGGCCGGGTTGTCGGAACCCTGTCGGACGGGACGTTTGAGGATGACGACGGGTCATTGGGCGAGCTATACGGAGCCCTCACGGAAGGCGCGTCCTGGCACAGGCCCGACCACTATTTTGTCCTGCATGATTTCAGGGCGTTCATAGAATGCAGGCTGCGCCTGAACATGGATACGGCGGATGAAAGGCCGTTCGCCCGAAAGTGCATAAATAATTCCATAAGCGCGGGAGAATTTTCAAGCGACAGGGCCGTAAGGCAATATGCTGATAAAATATGGGGTATCACCGTCAATGAATGACATCGGCGTCCTTTGGGCGGCAAATACCGGGCCGACCGGATTTCAATCCGGAACCGATGATGACGCCGGGGCCGCGGGACAAGCCCTTTGCCAATACCAGGTATTTTTGAATTATGATAAATTTACCCCGGACATATGAAAAAAGCCAAGCATGACTGCTTGACAAACATTTCTCGAGCTGATAGAATTATAAACTGCGCTAGTTTGTGCTTATTAAAAATGCAACCTGCGCCTTTCCGATAAAAATACATCGGAACCGGGTGCTTACAGACAGAATTATAGCATGATGTAAA
Organism: Clostridia bacterium; assembly: GCA_016935835.1. Classification (GTDB taxonomy): domain Bacteria; phylum Bacillota; class Clostridia; order DUPQ01; family DUPQ01; genus JAFGQE01. Next base: position 11,675 of record JAFGQE010000040.1, read on the forward strand.
TGGGTTTGCAAGAATACAAAAAGGACAGGCGCAAAACGGTTCAAATCCGTTGTATATAGAAAATTTTATGAGGTGAAATTTAATGGTGCATCCCGTAAAGTTGGGTACTAAAGAGCGAATGAGCTTTTCCAAGATCAAAGAAGTACTCGAAATGCCTAATTTAATCGAAATTCAGAAAAAGTCATACGAATGGTTTCTTGAAGAAGGTTTGACCGATGTGTTCACAGATGTGTCGCCGATCACCGACTATACCGGGAACCTTGTCCTCGAATTCGTGGATCACCGTATTGACGAAAATCCCAAATACTCCGTACAGGAGTGCAAGGAAAGGGATACGACTTACCAGGCCCCCCTCCGTGTGAAGGTGCGCCTGATAAATACAGAGACCGGTGAAATAAAGGAGCAGGAGATCTTTATGGGCGATTTCCCGCTGATGACCCCCACCGGCACATTCATCATAAACGGGGCGGAAAGAGTCATAGTCAGCCAGCTGGTAAGGTCTCCCGGCGTATATTACACCGAGAAGACCGACAAGACCGGCAAGAACCTGTTTGCGAATACAGTTATTCCAAACAGGGGCGCATGGATTGAGTATGAGACTGATTCGAAGGATATCCTGTATGTCAGGATAGACCGGACGAGGAAACTCCCGATAACCGTGCTCCTCAGGGCGCTCGGTTATGGAACGGACAGCGAGATAGTCGACCTGCTCGGCAGCGACGAAAGGCTGGACGCTACCTTTGCGAAGGATTCGGGAAGGTCGGAGGAAGACGGCCTGTTTGAGATTTACCACAGGCTGAGGCCCGGCGAGCCGCCTACGAAGGAAAGCGCATCAACGTTGTTCAACAATATGTTCTTCGATCCGAGGAGATATGACCTGGCGCGCTTTGGCAGATACAAGTTCAATAAAAAGCTTGCGGTTTCATCAAGGATTAAGGGATTTGCCGCTGCCTTTGATATCGTTGACCCGGAAACCGGCGAGATAATAGTCGCGGCCGGCGAAGCGATCGGCGCCGGGGAAGCCCTCAGAATAGAGTGCTGCGGCATAAATGAGGTTATCCTGAGGGTTGATGACAAGGAAGTAAAAGTCATAGGAAACGGCACTGCCGAGATATCAAGGTTCGTTGATTTCAACTACAAGGAATCCGGACTAAGCGAAAAAGGGGATTACAGTGTAATAAAGGCCATACTTGCAGAGTATTCGGACGTTGAGGACATCAGAAAAGCCTTTAAACTCAGAAGACATGAAATATGCCCCAAGAATATCACCAGGCAGGACATTATTGCCTCGATCAGTTATTTGATAAACCTGGCCTATGGAATAGGGGAAACCGATGACATCGATCATCTGGGCAACAGAAGGATCAGGTCGGTCGGCGAGCTTCTTCAGAATCAATTCAGAATAGGGTTCGCGCGTATGGAGAGGGTAATCCGTGAGAGGATGACCATACAGGACATAGACATTGCGACACCGCAGGCATTGATTAACACAAGGCCGGTATCGGCGGCGATAAAGGAATTTTTCGGATCCAGCCAGCTGTCCCAGTTCATGGACCAGCCAAACCCTCTCGCCGAGCTTACTCACAAGAGAAGGCTCAGCGCCCTCGGCCCGGGGGGACTCAGCAGGGAAAGAGCAAGCTTTGAAGTCAGGGATGTCCATTATTCGCATTATGGCAGGATGTGCCCGATAGAGACGCCGGAAGGTCCGAACATCGGGCTGATTGCGTCACTCAGCACATACGCAAGGATAAATGAATACGGATTCATCGAGACGCCGTATAGGAAAGTCGACAAGAAAACCGGAATAGTCACCGAACAGATAGACTACCTTACCGCCGACCAGGAGGACAACTATACGGTTGCCCAGGCGAATTCGCTTCTGACTGAGGAAGGCAAGTTCGTCAACGCCAGGGTAAGCGCCCGGCACAGAAGCGACAAGCTGATCACCGATATCGCCAACGTAGATTATATGGATGTGTCACCCAAGCAGCTTGTTTCGATTGCCACGAGCATGATACCGTTCCTTGAGACCGATGCCGCGAACAGGGCGCTCATGGGATCCAACATGCAGAGGCAGGCGGTTCCGCTGATCAAGACGGAAGCCCCGATAATAGGAACGGGCATGGAGTACAAGGCCGCCAAGGATTCCGGGGTCTGTATCATCGCCGAGGAAGACGGAGTCGTTGAAAATGTTTCCGCGGACAAAATAACCGTAAGGTCAACCGCCGGAAAATTGAAGAAATATCCTGTTCTGAAGTACAAGAGGTCGAACCAGGGAACATGCATCAACCAAAGGCCTATCGTAAAAAAAGGCGAAGTAATCGAGGCGGGCCGCATTATGGCTGACGGACCTTCCACGGATGAAGGCGAGATCGCCCTCGGCAAGAATATACTTATAGGTTTCATGACATGGGAAGGATATAATTATGAGGATGCCATCCTCATCAGCGAAAAGCTGGTAAAGGAGGATGTGTTCACATCCATACATATAGAAGAATATGATATAGAGGCCCGTGATACAAAGCTCGGACCCGAGGACATCACAAGCGATATACCCAACGTCGGTGAGGAAGCCCTCAAGAATCTGGACGAAAGGGGTATCGTCAGGGTGGGAGCCGAAGTTCAGACGGGAGACATCCTTGTCGGAAAGGTCACACCCAAGGGCGAAACCGAGCTGACATCAGAGGAAAGGCTCCTGAGGGCGATCTTCGGGGAAAAATCCAGGGATGTAAGGGATACGTCGCTGAAGGTTCCCCATGGCGCATCGGGAATAATAGTTGACGTTAAGGTCTTCACAAAGGAAAACGGCGACGAGCTCAGCCCCGGCGTAAATGAGGTTGTCAGGGTTTTCATCGCACAGAAACGAAAGATATCGGTAGGGGACAAGATGGCCGGAAGACATGGCAACAAGGGCGTTATCTCCCGGATACTCCCGGAAGAGGACATGCCTTTCATGCCGGATGGAACACCCCTGGAAATAGTCCTGAATCCCCTCGGCGTACCGTCGAGGATGAATATCGGACAGGTACTGGAAGTGCATCTTGGATATGCGGCGAAAGTTCTGGGCTGGAAGATAGCAACATCCGTATTTGACGGAGCCAAGGAGAATGATATAATCGAATGCCTTGAGAAGGCGGGGATGAACCCGGACGGAAAGACAATCCTCTATGACGGACGTACAGGCGAGGCCTTTGACAA
>JAFGQE010000005.1 GCA_016935835.1 Clostridia bacterium
AAACTAATCTTATTCTCATTCTTATTATATTTCTTCTCATCGGTCAGAAGCTTGTCCACGGCATAGGTAAACGCAGCCCGGACAGCTTTATCCGGCGATCCCCCGTGCTCCAGGAAGCTTGAATTGTGATAATACTCTATCAGGTTGACTTCATTGCAAAAACAAAATGAGACCGACATCTTGAGCCTGTACTCAGGCTTGTCATCCCTGTCCCTTCCCTTGGTGCTGAGGCTGGCGGTATGAATCTCGGTCAGCTTGAACCCATTGGTCAGCTCCCTCAGATATTCCTCGACGCCTTCCTTATAGCAATACTCATACTTCTCCCCCGTTTCCTCATCAAGCAACCTGAGAAGCAATCCCTTGTTGACTATGGCCTGTTTCTTCAATACATCCTGAAAATACTCAATGGGAATGTCGATGTCCGTGAATACCTTTATATCAGGTTTCCATCTTGTGCTTGTCCCGGTGCTATCATACTTCTTTTTTTTCTTGAGCAGCCCGCCCTTGTTGTTTCCCTCCTCGAAATGAAGGTTGTACTGGTATCCGTCCCTGAAGACCTCGACATCCATGTACTCCGATGCATACTGGGTCGCGCAGCAGCCAAGTCCGTTCAGCCCGAGGCTGTACATATAGCTTTCGCCTTCATTGTTTCCATATTTTGCACCGGCATACAGCTCGCAGTATATGAGCTTCCAGTTGTATTTGCGTTCCTTTTGGTTGAAGTCGACGGGCATGCCCCTTCCATAGTCCCGCACGGTTATTGATTTGTCCCTGTGCTTGATTACATCGATTACATCCCCGAAGCCTTCCCTGGCTTCATCGATGGAGTTTGACAATATTTCAAATACCGTGTGCTGGCATCCTTCGATCCCATCCGACCCGAATATGACCGACGGGCGTTTCCTTACCCTGTCGGGACCCTTGAGCGCAGAAATGCTCTCATTGTTATAAGACGTTCTTTTGTCTGTCATTTTTCATTTTCCTTCTCATTTGTATATTAACGGCCCCCGTTGTATCCCGGCTTGTCGCTTGCTCCGCACAGTTGTATAAATAGCATTGAATATCACCGTGATTATACCATATCTGCCATGCCAGTACAATATGGGGCTTCGCCCGGGCCTGCCTGGCATCCGTTTGCATTATCTCATTCATCGTCGCTTGCAATGACCTTTTCCGGGGCTTTCTGATATCTTTTTACAACCATCGCAATACCTCTTGCATTGGCATGACGCGCGCATTCTGCAAAGGAATCCGACTGCCCCCTGTTCATGGCATTTTCAGGTATCACCACCAGGAGTTCCCTGCCGTCGATATCCTTTTCCGTAATTGAAAACCCATCGCAAGCACCTTGTCTGAAATCCGCAAGTTCATCTATCTTCTCATACAGCAGTTTTTTCAATTCGTTTCCGGATTGATAAACGTCCAGGGTTATATCAATGCTGACTATTGCCACGGCCTTGCCCGTCATATGGTCATATCCGTCAATTACCGGGAAATATTCCGGAAGTCCGCCGCCGAATATCTCTTCCAGCTTTTTCCCCCTTTCATTTGCGGGAAGTTCCCATACCGGCCGTTCCCCGTCCTTTCGTCCGTCGCCCTCCCATTTTGTGAACCCCGAGCGGACCCTTGCCCCGAAATCTCCGAAAAGAGACCTGTATTTGTAGGATGCGATGAAATATATGTCTCCCCCTGATTGTCCATGATATATGATCAGGTTTTTCATCCGGCGCGCGGTTTCATCCGCGAGTCCCGCCGGTGAAACAACCCCGGGGATATATATCCCGGTCGCATATGCCATTGCGGATGTCTCCCTGGCTTTCTCATCAATAAAAGACTTTACCGCGAAATAGCAGGAACAATATCCTGCAATGGTCAGGAAAAGCGCGAAAATAATGATGACAGCCGATGAGCACACACAGGCTTCGGCGGTCATCGCCCCCTCAGTATGAACGAACAACCTTGATTTTAACTTCATGACGGCCTCCCGCAATGCTTCTGAAAGTCACTGTTGCCTCAACGCAAACCTCGGTGAAGGCATTGAATACATTGAAGTCCCCGGGAGCGTCAAGCGCGATGATGTCAAGAAGCCTCGCCGCCTTGATATCTTTCGGCACCCCGATCAGGAACAGCCTTAGATAATCCCGGTAATCCATGCATAGGATCGCAGGGGTTTTGATACCTGCGGATTTCAGGCCTATGTCGGTAATCCAGTCGGCGCTTCTTTTAATAACCGCAATTTCATATCCCGAAAACAGATTCCCGGTATCTATGCCGGCCTCGGCTATTGCCCACGAGCATTTTATAAGATTGGACATCACGGGAATTCCCGCTCCTGCGGTCCACCAGCCGGCCGTTGCCGCCGCCAGCGCGTCAGACTTAAGTTTTTTCTCCGAATCTGAATATACGTGTATCGCATTGAGCGCAAACCTTGCCGTCATCAGGGCCGATTTGGTATAAAAGCAATTCAGGTTCTGGCTTTTTGAGCCCCAGAGTATATATTCAACCTCATTTTTGAAAAAATTCCCCGCTTCGTCCCGCTTTTCATCAGCCCCTGTCTCAAACGAACAATGGCTCAGTATATATTCATTGAAGATAAGTTCAAAAAACACCGGTTCGGCGGCAGATGCCGCCGCATCCGAGAACCCATCGAATTCACGCTGCGCCGATTCCGTGCTTTCTCCGGTTGATTCAACGGCAAATTCCCTTGCACCGCCTCCGGCCGGTATCCATTTCAGCAGTTCGGACGGCAGGCCGCCGGAATTCTCAATAACCACATCCTGTCCCGTCGTTTTTTCCAGTATCTTTTTTCCCATTGCCTCAAAAAAAGCCCTGGCATCGAATCCTTTTCCCGCTTCCTCCATGGAATATGCGAAATTCAGATCCGAGTTATATTTCGTTCCCGGATCCAACGACCCGGCCGGAACACCAGCGATATCAGAAGGGTCCGAATCAACGAAAATATTGAACTCAAGCACAATGGCCTCAATATATTCCAGATTAGCATGAATTTGGGACCGTATTTCATCAAAAGCCTGTTCAACCAAGGCTTCCTCGGCATATTCTGCGACTTCCAGGCATTCTTGGAGTATCTCCCTGATGTACCCGGGACATCCGTCCATGGCTTCCACTTTTTTCTTCAG
>JAFGQE010000041.1 GCA_016935835.1 Clostridia bacterium
AATGACCGGAGGGAAATTTTGAAAATTCTTGTAGTGGGAAGCGGCGGAAGAGAACATGCCATCATTCGCAAGATGGCCGAAAGCAATAGAAAACCCGGCCTTTTTTGCGCGCCCGGAAACGGGGGCATATCAAAAATGGCCCGGTGCGTCGACATAAAGGCAACCGACCTGCATGGCATGAGGGATTTTGCAATCAGCGAAGGAATCGACCTTGTGTTCGTTGCTTCGGACAATCCGCTTGCCCTTGGCATGGTGGACATGTTCGACGAATGCGGAATAAAAGCCTTCGGACCCGATAAAAAGGCGGCGATTATCGAGGGAAGCAAGGCTTTTTCCAAGGACCTCATGAAAAAGTACGGCATACCGACCGCGGCCTACGAGACGTTCACAGATATTGACCGGGCCATTGGGTATCTGGAATCCGCACCGATGCCCGTAGCGGTGAAGGCCGACGGGCTTGCCCTTGGGAAAGGGGCGATCATGGCTTTTACACGCAGGGATGCCGAAAAAGCTGTACGGGACATGATGCAGGACAAGAAGCTCGGCAAATCCGGGGAGACCGTCATCATAGAGGAGTATCTTTCAGGAAGGGAAGTGACGGTGCTAGCATTCACGGACGGAAAGACAGTTGTGCCGATGATTTCAAGCCAGGACCACAAGAGGGCCTATGACGACGACATGGGCCCCAATACGGGAGGGATGGGAGCGATAGCACCTAGTAGGATTTATTCGGACAGCCTTGCCAGGGAATGCATGGAGACGATATTCAAGCCAACGATAGAAGCAATGCGAAAAGAGGGCAGACCTTTCAAAGGCGTGATATATTTCGAACTAATGGTCACGGACGACGGGCCCAAGGTCATCGAGTACAACGCCAGGTTCGGTGACCCGGAGGCGCAGGCGGTTCTTCCTCTTTTAAAAACCGACCTCATTGATATAATAGACGCCATACTTGAGGAAAGACTTGCTGATATTGAGATAGAGTGGCATGACGGGGCCGCGGCCTGCGTGGTGATTGCCAGCGGGGGATACCCGGTGTCATATACCAAGGGATACGAAATAGACGGGCTTGAAAAAGCCGGGCATCATGAGAGTGTTTTTGTTTATCATGCCGGGACAAGGCTGGAAGACGGACGTTTTATTACGAACGGAGGCCGGGTCCTCGGGGTTTCGGCCGTGGCCGGCGACCTTGGCGAAGCCATCGACGCAGCATATTCAGCGGTCGGGGAGATAAGCTTCACGGACATGCATTACAGGAAGGATATCGGCAGAAAATAAAGACGGCGCAAGTGAGGAACCTTATTGCGATGCCTGCAGCTTCGCTGTCATTTGAAAGGGGTCGGGCATGATTCGGGAAGCCATGTGGTTTCGGCGATCATTTATGACGCACTGAAGAGGGGATACAGGAATAAATGCGGCTCGGTTGAGGAAATCGTGTGGAAGCTGATGGATGAAGGCCCCCTGAAACCGGGTTCGATAAAAAAGAGTTACTTAAAGATATATAAGGAAGCGGGACTTTTGGATATCTGCCCTTTCTCAATTTAAAAAACAAGGGAATGGCGGCGCCTTCTGACAATAGCGGGGAACCGGGAATGGAGGCATTTGTCTACAGGTATAAACGAACCGGGGCCTGTTTCTCCGGATACGGCCGCAGCCGACGACCTTGACAAAGCCATCCGCTGGGCATATTCTGCAGTCAGGAAGACAAGCTTCAAGGACATGCTTTGCGGGAGGGGAATAAGCGGCGAATGAAAATAGGAATCATGGGAGGCACCTTCAATCCAATCCACAACGGCCACATTGAGATGGCCTGCAAAGCTGCGGAAGAATTCAAGCTTGACGATATTTTGCTTATTCCAGCCGGGAATCCACCCCATAAGGCGGACAATCCGGTTCTTTCAAAGTATGACAGGTACGAGATGTGCCTTGTCGCGGCTGCTCCGTACGACAATATCATTGTTTCAAGCATTGAGATTGAAAGGGATTCAACGACTTATACCATTGACACATTGAAGGAACTTGAGGTGTCGTACGGCATACGGGATGGGATATATTTTATAATAGGCGGTGACACGGTTTTCCAGCTCGAGACATGGAGGGACTTCCGCGAGGTATTCAAAAGGTGCGGTTTCATTGCATTCAAAAGGAGCGGCCTTGATCCGGGGAAAATGCTCGGTGAGACAAACCGCCTGAAGAGCGAATACGGTATTGAAATATTCCATGCGTCCGCTGATATATCACCCTTTTCTTCATCGGATATCAGGAAGAGGATTTCCAGGGGAGATACCATACAAGGAATGGTCCCTGCATCAGTCGAGGAATATATACGCCGCCACAATCTTTACAAATGATCCAAATGGGGGCCCCGCCCTGATTTTCGGAGGACAACATGAAATTGATCAAAGTAATACTCGGAAGCACCAGGGACGGCAGGCGGGGAATCAAAGTCGCCCGGTGGGTAATGAAAAACGCCGCCGAATATAAAGGAGGACTTCAGTTCGAATTAGTGGACCTGAAGGAAATCAATCTGCCCTGCATGAACGAGCCCGTGCCGCCAAAGGAAAGCAGGGGATATAAGTATGAGCATACAAAGAACTGGAGCAGGATTATCTCCGGGGCGGACGGCTTCATAATAGTAACGCCCGAATACAATCATGGATATCCCGGTGTCCTCAAGAATGCGCTTGATTACCTTTATAAGGAGTGGGTCGGTAAACCCATGGGCCTGGTCGGTTACGGGAACAGGGGCGCGGCGGCTTCGATAATCCAATTGCGAAAGGTTCTTCTGTCCCTTGATGTCCGCATCCTTGATTACCAAGTGGGCATCAGTGAAATATGGGAGGCCTTTGATCAAAACGACCAGCCAAAAAAGGATAAAATAACGGGCAGCCTGGCCGAATTGTTCACCGCCCTGGAAAAAGCTATGTAAAGCAATGAAAACCCCAGGTGCTTTTCTTGCATAAATTGTCAAATATTGTGAAAATTCGGGTTCTATGGTACAATATCTTTATGAATATCGAGAATATTAAAAGCAAACTCAGGGAAAGCCTTGGGGATGAAAGATACAGGCATTCAGTGCTTACGGCGGACACCGCCTTGAAATTGGCAGGCGTCCATGGATGTGATTTGAAGAAAACGGAAATAGCCGGGCTTTTACATGACTGCGCAAAGGGCCTTGACACTTCCGGGCAGCTTATGCTCCTGATGGATGAGGGATTTGATTCGGAACTGGCAATGGTTCCTAAAGTCATTCACGGGCCGTGCGGCGCAATAATCGCAAAAAGGGATTATGGCGTTAATGACGAGGAAATCCTTGATGCAATAAGGTACCATGCATTCGGCAGGCCTGCGATGACCCTGCTGGACAAGATTATTTTCATAGCTGACGCCATCGAGCCTGAAAGGGATTTCCCCGGGGTTGATAAGCTGAGAAAGGTTTCTTTCAAGGATATCAACCGTGCAGTCCTTATGTCGCTTGAAGGCACCAGGCAGAAAGTAATGGAGGATAAGGAACTCTGGTATGCCGGGTCAAGGGACGCCCTTGAGTATTATGAAGAATTATTGAAAATAGCGACGGGCAAAAAGTACACTGTCGAGATAGTGAACATGACGCATGAGGGCAAGGGTGTGGCCCGTATAGATGACTTTGTCGTTTTTGTGGACGGGGCAATAACGGGTGAAAAAGTCGAGATAGAGATAATTTATAAAACGAAGAAATACGCATTGGCGAAAATAATCAGGATAATCGATGCAGTACCCGAAAGAGTCGAGCCATTTTGCAAGGTTTATGACAAATGCGGGGGGTGCAGCCTCCAGCATCTCAGATATGATGTGCAGCTTACCTTCAAGCAGAATTACGTTATGGACTGCCTTAAGCGAATAGGCGGGTTCACAAGTATACAGGTGGCCATGACCAAGGGTATGAAATTTCCCTACAAGTACAGGAACAAGGTGCAGTACCCGGTTGAAAACGGAATGGCGGGATTCTATCAGAAAAGAAGCCATACGATAGTGGAGCACAGGCTGTGTGCGATCCAACCCGATGATATCAATGAAATCATGAATTTTATCAAGCCGTATCTGACGGAGGAAGTCAGGCATATTGTTTTCAGGAGCGGTACGGAAGGCATCATGATGATTATCGTTGCATCCGAATCAATACCTGCATTCATTGAGCTCACAAAGCTCGTTACCGAAAAGTTCAGTATTGTTAAAACCGTTGCAGTCAATATAAATTCGAGGAACACTAACACCATTCTGGGCAATCAGAATGAGTTTCTTTATGGGAATGGAAATATAACGGACAGGATGCTTGGGTTCGAGTATATTATCTCGCCGAACAGTTTTTATCAAGTCAATAAGGAGCAAACAAAGGTGCTTTATATGTCCGTCATGAAAATGGCGGGGCTGACCGGAAAGGAGACCGTTTTCGACCTTTACTGCGGAATAGGCAGCATCGGAATGTATTTGTCCAGGAAAGCAGGCAAAGTAATCGGGGTTGAATCTGTTGAATCTGCAATCAGGGATGCAAGGGAAAACGCCGTTCATAACAAAGTGCAAAACATAGAATTCATTCATGCAAAGGCAGAGGATGCCGCAGAAAGCCTTGTAGCAAAGCACGGACATCCGGATGTGGTGATTGTTGATCCGCCCAGGAAAGGCTGCGAGGATAATCTTCTGGAATCAATAAAAAAAATGATGCCCCAAAAGATAATTTACGTATCATGCAATCCTGCGACACTGGCCCGCGACATGAAGATACTCTGTGCCGGCAATGAATATATGCCTGGAAAAGTCCAGCCTGTTGACATGTTTCCGTTTACCAGCCACGTTGAGACGGTAGTATTGATAACAAGGGTTGGTAAGTGAGTAAGCTAGAAAGCCTTTAAATAAGCCGTTTTGCAATATCGTAACTATAAATAAAAACTTGAAAACCTGTAAAAATACCGCTTAATGGAAACATGTCCAGGGGAAAGGTATTTTGGCGTGCAGGTCAATTTAGATGTTTTAGGTTTGCGAGTGGTTGATTTGGATGTTTAGTGTTTTCGAGTGGTCGATTTGGATGTTGATTAGAATAGAAAAAATTAAAATTTGATTTCGTTTCTAGTTATTTGTATTATGAAGACAGAGGTTGCCTTGATGTTGCAGAAAACATTTGGAGAAAAACATCCCAACTGTGTTTATAAAGATCGAACCGGTGCATATGGCATTGGTTTTAATGATGATGGGAAAATACCGGTTGCAATGACACATCTTGCAAACGGATGTGAAGGTTATTTTTTACTTGGCGGTGGACTTGATAACAATGAAAATCATTCGGATTGCATAATAAGAGAGTGTTTGGAAGAAGCCGGGCTTAGAGTCACACCAAAAGAATTTATCTGTAAAGGCGAACGTTATAGCTATATAGAACAAATAGAAACATATTTCCATGGGATAGGATACTTCTATTGTATGGAAATAAATGACGTTATAGCGGAACCAACAGAGCCAGATCATTCACTTGTTTGGTTAAGCATTAGGGAAGCAAAAGAAAAATTATTTTTACCCCATCAAATTTGGGCAGTTGAACAAGCATATAAGCTATATCTGACAGATGAAAGTATTGTGCCCGTTAGACTATAGGCGTAGCCTTGGTTTGGCTGCATGATCAGTCCAAGAAAACGTCCGCACCTCCATGGCTGCATAATCAGTCAAAGAAAACATCCGCATTCCCAGTGGGGAATTTATGTTTGCAAAAACAAATTCATATTATGACAAAACAGAAAGCTGTAGCATGACAAAACAGGAAGCTGTAGCATGACAAAACAGAAGGTAAAAACTTGACAAATAGGGAAGTGAGGGATAAAATTTATTTAAAACCAGTAAGGAAGATTTGTATAATGGGGAAAAAATATTTAATGCGAATTGCAGATGAAAAGCTCAAGCTTTCACTGAAATCATCCGGTGCTGTTTTGATTGTTGGTCCTAAATGGTGTGGAAAAACCAGAACTGCCGAAGAAGTTGCAGCGAGCATTATATATATGCAGGACCCCGATCATGCTCAAGAGTATAAATTGCTTGCGGATACAAGGCCATCAAAACTTTTAGAAGGGAAAACCCCACGGTTGGTTGATGAATGGCAGACGGCACCCGTTCTGTGGAATGCTGTGAGATTTGCCGTTGACAAACGTCGTTTACGCGGACAATTTATTTTAACCGGATCTGTTGTCCCTCCTGAAACAAAGGATATGCATACAGGAACGGGGCGAATAAGCAGGATTACTATGCGTACAATGTCGTTATTTGAGTCGGACGAATCAACAGGGGATATTTCACTTAAAGATTTGTTTGACTGCAAAAAAGATATGTTTTCACAAAGTAAAATTACTATTGACCGTATCGCTTTTATTCTTACACGCGGTGGCTGGCCGGAGGCGGTTGAAGAAGAAAACGAAAAATATGCACTGAAAATGGTATATAACTATCTGGATGCGGTCGCAGAGCAGGATATGTCAAGGATTGATGATGTTGAGCGTAACCCTGATAGAGTGTATGCTTTGCTTCGTTCAATTTCCCGGAATATCTCAACACAAGCAAATACTCAAACGCTTTTGCGTGATCTTGTTTCTAATGATGAAGGACTTTCTGATAAAACAATTAATGATTATATTTCTGCTATGAGAAAACTATATGTGTTAGAAGATCTTCCTGCATGGAGCCCGCACCTGCGATCCAAACGTGCAATTCGTACCAGCGCAAAGCGACACTTTACAGATCCTTCTATTGCCACTGCAGCTCTTCGTGCTGACAGCAAAAAACTGTTGAGTGATTTTAAGACATTCGGATATTTTTTTGAATCATTATGTATACGGGATTTACGGATTTATGCTGACAGTCTGGACGGTTCGGTCTATCACTACCGGGATCAGCTTAACTTTGAAGTTGATGCAATAATTCAACTGAAAGACGAACGATGGGCGGCTGTCGAAATTAAAATGGGAGCAGGGGAGATTGAGAAGGCAGCTGAAAACCTTATTAAATTCAGCGAAAATATTGATACCGCCAAAACTCCGCCCCCATCATTCTTAATGGTGCTTACCGGTACAGAATATGCTTTCCAGATGAAGAACGGTGTTTGGGTAGTCCCGGTTGG
>JAFGQE010000042.1 GCA_016935835.1 Clostridia bacterium
AGAAGAGGAGAAAAAAATGACCAGAACGCTGAGGATAGAAGGAATGACCTGCATGCATTGCGTTGCAAGGGTACGCAAGGCTTTGGAAGGAGTCGAGGGAGTGGCCGGGGCGGAAGTAAGCCTTGAAGACAAGCGCGCCGTGGTCAGCCTTGAAAGAAATGTGGATGATGCTGTTTTGACAAGGGCCGTTGCGGACCAGGGGTATGCCGTTGTGGATATAAGCTGAGCGGGCCGGGAACGGTTTGACAAAAGGTGCTTTCAAAGGGTGCGCGGGGCGCAGATGAAGCCTGTGTTCCTTTTTATTTAAAATAAATGTGGGACGGGGATTTTGCATCAATGTTATAATGAAAACGAAAAAAACAAAAAAATCGCGCATATTCGCCTTACCAGGGGTATAAAGAACTAAAAGGGGGCTGATTATGAAAAGATTTCTGATGATTGCAATTGTACTGGCCGTTATCGTGCTGCCGCTTTCCGCATGCAATGGCAACGACGCAAACGAGCTTGTTTTTGGCATGGAGCTGGCATATCCGCCGTTTGAGACAACCGATGAAAGCGGCAATCCCGACGGAATCAGCGTCAGGATGGCTTATGCGCTGGGCGAATACCTCGGCAGGCCGGTTAGGATAGAGAACATGGCATGGTCGGGGCTGATACCGGCGCTGACGACGGGAAAGGTGGACATAGTGCTTTCGTCCATGACCATTACGGAGGAACGGGCGAAGACAGTGAATTTCTCAGAGCCATATGCGAAGTCGCAGCTCTCGCTGCTGATATCCTCTTCATCGCCCGTGAATGAATTCAACGACCTCAAGGAGGAGGGCAGGAAGCTTGCCGTGAAGAAGGGCACCACCGGGCACACTTTCGCACTGGCGAACCTTCCGGAGCAGAATATCGTGGTTTTCGACAAGGAGACGTCCTGCGTCCTGGAGGTTTCCCAGGGCAATGCCGATGCATTCATTTATGACGCATATACAATATATAAAAATTCAATCCAGTATCCCGGTTCAACCAGGGCGCTGTACGAGCCTTTCCAGGAGGATTATGAATACTGGGGGATGGCGCTTGACAAGAATGATACGGAGCTTCTTGCGAAAGTCAACGAATTCATTGCAAAGTATCAGGCCGATGGAAAGATGAATGAGCTTGCAAACGAATATCTCAGCGAAATAAAGAAGGTCTTCGATGACGAGGGGTTGTCGTTCTTCTTTGACATAGACTGATGAAACATGGGGAAGGGTGGGGAATGAGGAATATATTCAGGATTGACAACCGCGGCGGCAAGCCGGGACTTTTGTCCAGATGGACCAACATCATGCTGGTGGGCATATTCATATCTGCGATTTTCCTGGTGGCGCTTGCAAGCCTGGGCTACAGGTTCGACTGGTCGGTGATCTGGGTTTACAGAATCAAGATGCTGAGAGGATACGGCATGACGTTCCTGCTGGCGTTGTTTTCGATCATCATATCGATTTTCATCGGAGCGGCGGGTGCGGCGGGGCTACAGTGCAGGATTCTTTTTTTCAGGTATCTGTCGCGCGCATATGTGGAAGGGATAAGGGGAACCCCGTTCCTGGTGCAGATAATATTCTTTTACTTCATAATAGCGACCGCGGTCGGGCTAAACAATAAATTCATCGTAGGCGTGCTTATACTGTCCATTTTCACCGGGGCGTATGTGACGGAGATAATCAGGGGAGGGATACAGAGCATTCCCCAGTCGCAGTGGGTGACGGCCCGTTCGCTTGGATTCACAGGCTTGCAGACATACAGGTTCATAATATTCCCGCAGGTTTTCAGAAGGATACTGCCCGCGCTCGCAGGCCAGATGTCTTCGCTTGTAAAGGATTCGTCGCTTCTGTCGGTCATCGCCGTATCGGAGCTGACGCAGAATGTGCTTGAGGTCGATGCCATTACATTCCGGACTTTCGAAGACCTGACATTCCTTATGCTGGGATATCTGCTGATCACAATCCCTATTTCAATCCTGTCGAAATGGCTTGAAAGGAAATACTATTATGAATCTTGACATCAGGGATCTTCAGATGCATTACATAAAGGAAAGGGCGCTGGACGGACTTTCAATGAAGGTCAGCGGGCTTAGGTCGATAGCGGTGATCGGACCGTCGGGAGGGGGCAAATCAACACTGCTCAGGGTGGTCGCGGGACTGGAGGTCCCGACGTCGGGATATGTTGCGGTAAACGGCAGGCCGATTGATTATGAGGAGAAGGCGCTGCGGGAATACAGGAAGCGGATCGGCGTGGTATTCCAGGCATACAACCTTTTCCCGCATTGGACGGCCTTGCAGAATATAACCGTTCCCCTGGCGAAGGTATACGGAATGGAAAGGGATGAAGCCGTGGAAAAGGCGATGGCGCTGCTTAAGAAATTCAACCTTGAACAGCATGCCGGCAAGCTTCCCGTACAGCTTTCGGGGGGACAGCAGCAAAGGATATCAATTGCGCGCGCAATGGCGCGCGAACCGGAGATCCTGCTTCTCGATGAACCGACCAGCGCGCTTGACCCCCAGCTCACGAAGGAAGTGCTGGACATGGTTCTGGCTCTAAAAGAAGAGGGCACCAACATCATGATGGCAACCCACGAGATGGCGTTTGCAAAAAGAGCGTCCGACCATGTATTCTTCATCGATGAAGGCAAGGTGGCCAAGGAGGGAAGCTCACTGACTTTCTTCGACAGCATGGACAGGGACAGGCTCGCCGAATTCCTGAGCCACGTATTTGACTGACGGACTTTATCTTTCATCAATATTGCCCGGCCCTTGAATTCCTTTGACATCGCGGGTCAATTATATTACCATTTGAAACATAAGGAACGGAGGTACCGATTTGGATTCGCAGGATTTAAGTAAAAAGGTAATGGATCTTCTTGACGACAAGAAGGCGAAGGACATCATATCAATCAACGTGGCGAAAGTAACCACGCTCACTGATTATTTCATCATATGCAACGGCACCAGCGACAGGCACAGGAAATCCCTGGCCGACGATGTGCAGGAATTGATGGAGAATGAAAAGTCGGGGATGCTGTCGAAGGAAGGATATAATTCGGCGAACTGGATCCTGCTCGACTACGGGGATCTGGTTGTCAATATATTCAGCCCCGAGGCAAGGGAGAAATACAGCCTCGAGCGCCTGTGGTCGGACGGCGTGCTGTCGGATTTGAGAAGCATGAATAACACGGAGGGGTCAAGATGATTATAACGGGAATAAGCGATGAGGCCGGCAGGGACATACGGACGCAGATAAAGGCGCATAAGGAACTTGGATGGAACGCACTCGAGCTAAGGCTGCACAACGGCGTCAATGCGTCCACGACAGCGTTTTCGGACAGGGACTTCGATGAGGTCCGCGCTGCTCTCGAAGAGGCGGAAATGAAGGTTACTGCATTCAGTTCCGCAATAGGAAACTGGAGCAGGGGCATCAGGGGGGATTTCGCGGTTGACATCGCGGACCTCAGGATCGCGGCCGTGAGGATGAGGACGCTCGGCACAAAATATATAAGGACGATGACCTGGGTCCCCGATGATTCGGACATGGCGTATTCTCGTAACGAGGCAATAAGGCGCTATAAGGAACTTGCGAGGATCGCGGAGGCCGAAGGGATACTGCTCGCACATGAAAACTGCACGGGCTGGGGCGGATTGACGCCGGGGAACATGCTAGAGCTCAAGGCGGAGGTGGACAGCCCGAATCTTGTGCTTTTATACGACACCGGCAACGTGGTGTCCCACGGGGACGACCCCGGGGAGTTTTTCAAAGGAATCCGCGGACATTTCGATTATATTCATATCAAGGACGCCAGGTTCGACAAGGAAGCCGGAACACATGCGTTTACATATTGCGGAGAGGGCGACGGCCTGATCGAGG
This sequence comes from Clostridia bacterium, assembly GCA_016935835.1. Taxonomy (GTDB): domain Bacteria; phylum Bacillota; class Clostridia; order DUPQ01; family DUPQ01; genus JAFGQE01. The sequence continues at coordinate 3,889 of JAFGQE010000042.1, forward strand.
ACATACTCAAAAAAGTTATCAAGGAAGACGGGTATGACGGCGTCATATCGATCGAACCCCATATCGCTGCAATAGTGCATGAGGGAAGCGGAAGCTCCAAGGGCGATGAGGTCATGTTTGAATCATACATCCGGTACGGCAGGAAACTTGAGGCGATATTATCATCCCTTTGATAAATGACATGAGGCAAACAGGGGGCGTGTCGAAACCGCCCTCTTTTTTTGTGTTCCAAAACCCTTCCGTGCATGATTCGCGGAGATTATTTTTGTATTTTTATACCCGCGGGTTAA
>JAFGQE010000043.1 GCA_016935835.1 Clostridia bacterium
GCCGTACGGATATGCATGGGTTCCGTATATAACGCCCGGCTTCGACCTTACGCTTGGAATCAGGCATCTACTGGATGACCGGGATGAGATGCCGAAGATAATATTCATGGAAAGCCATGGGATACTGGTTTCGTCTGACGACTACGACGAGTGCAGGAAGCTGCATGAATTTGTAAGCGATGAGATTCTTAGGGAGATGGATCCGACCGTGGAACTCGGATATGTAGGGATAGAGGAAACAAAAGCCGATGTTTATGTCAGCAGGTCTGATATCCTCAGGGATTATTTCAAGGGTACGGGCAGGGATGCGAAATGGTTCGAGGCGAACATACTGTATCCTGACCAGGCCGCATATCTCAGCGGCAATGTAGCCGACGGGTGTTGCGGCAACAAGATAAACATAAACGGCGAAACGGGCGAGGTAGTGTACAGGACCAATCATAAGGAAGCCCTTACCATGGAGGAAAGCATAGCGGCGCTCGCCTATATACTTGAAAATGCAAAGGCGGCGGGACTGACCCCGGTTGCCATGAAGCAGGAGGACATTGACTTCATCAAGAACTGGGAGGGAGTCAAATACCGCAAGAACCTGCTTAAGAAGGCCGACTGAGCCAGGATCCGGGATCGCTTTAGCCATGGCGGTCTGCCGCCGCATGAGAAGCAAGGAGGCATAATGAGTTTTTGCTGGTGCACGATAACGGTAAGGGACATGGAAGAATCCCTCGCATTCTATATGGATGCGGTCGGGCTGGCCATGGACCGCAGGTTCAGGACGGGAGACGGAAGGGAAATAGCGTTTCTCGGGGACGGGGAAACCAAGGTTGAGCTGATTTCAGGCAGTGGTTCGAAAATCAATGCCGGAAGCGGCATAAGCCTGGGATTCACGGTTGATTCAATCAAGGACAAGATGAAATCGCTCGGGCAAATGGGAATCGGGGTTGCCGAAGGCCCGTACAGGCCCAATCCGTCGATTGAGTTTTTCTACGTTCTCGACCCGAACGGAGTGAGGATTCAGTTCGTGGAGAATCTTTGAAAACCGCTTGATGTAGATTGGCGGTCAGGGCCTGAAATCCTCTGTCGGTCAATAATCCGAAAATATTTGAAAAACAGTCTTGACCCTTACGTTGCGTAAGGGTCTATACTTATTTCGGGAGATGACATGTCATGTTGAGAATAGGTGAATTCGCCGCAAGGAACAATATAACCGTCCGTGCAATCCGGCATTATGAGGAAATAGGCTTGCTAAAGCCTGCAAAAACCGACAGATTCACGGGATACAGGTATTACAATGAGTGTCAGTCCGGGGAAATAAGGATAATAGGCGTCCTGAAGGAACTGGGGTTTTCTTTGTCGGAGATTGCTGACTTGATGCATCTTTCCGTAAGCAGGAACGACCTGATCCTAAGGCTTAACGAAAAATATACACAATCCCGCATTGAACTGGGAATTGCACAGAACAGAAGCATGGGCATAGAGAATCTGATGGAACTCGTGGAGGGACTGCCGGACGGAAGAAAAATCAACATAAAGGAGATTGATGAGATGGTGGTTTTCAATGGAAAGAAAGTATTTGATCACGGCAGGTCGTTTGACTGGGGATTCGATGACATATTCAAGCAAGCAAAGGAAGATGGCAGGAACATTTCAATGATGGTCATGGACATAGACCGCTTCAAGGCCGTCAATGATGCCTATGGAAGAAAAGTCGGGGATGCAATACTTGATGCGATATTCCGAATAACGGTTGACGAGCTGCCCGGTGGAACAGGAAGAATAGGCGGGTACAAGTCAAACCTCGAAAGAGTTGGCGGGGATGAATTCATCATTCGGGTTGACATCGGCAAGGAGGAAAGCCTTGAGCTGGCTGAGAAAATAAGAAGTGCAGTAGAAGAAACTGATTTCGGATACCTGGGAGTGAAGAAAAAAGTCACCGTGACAATAGGGGTTGTAAACATGGACAGCAATCCCGCTGATTCCCATGAATTCAAACACCTGGCGGAGTCAGCGTTGTACCTTGCGAAACACAACGGGCGAAACCGTGTACAGCCGTACTGCGGAGACATCGGGGAAAACCCGGATAATCCGCCAAAACCCCAGCCCGGGGATGCAATCGGCTGAATATTAGCGTAAATAAGGCCGGAAAGGGCGGCGATTTATGGGATTGCCGCCTTTTTTTACCTTTTTTTAACAGTATACAAGCGCAGTAATTTGTATTTTTTGTATTTTGGGGTATAATTATATCAACAGGTTAGATTATGCGACTAATGAAGCCTGTTCAGTAATCGGAGCGTTTTTACTGATAAACGGGAAGGTGGGCAGACAATGCAGGTTACGGATGTACGCATCAGGAAAATTGCAACCGGCGGCAAAATGAAGGCTGTGGTTTCCTTGACAATCGACGAATGCTTCGCAGTACATGACATCAAGGTAATCGAAAGTCAAAACGGGTTATTTATCGCAATGCCGAGCAGAAAGACTCCGGACGGACAGTTCAAGGACATTGCGCATCCCATTAACTCTGAGACCAGGCAAATGCTGGAAAAACTCATTCTTGAAAAGTATGAGGAAGCGGCGGACGAGCCGGGCTATGAGGAAGAATAGGCAATCGGCATAAGCCCGTGCGCATGCGGGCAATGACGGAATTCGCAGATCTCCTCGCTGAAAAATCAATCTGTCAGAGAGCAGACATAAACGAACCAATATGCTGTAAGTGTATTCTTGCGGCTTTTTTATTATTACGGCAATAAGAATCAGGCCAGATCAGTTGCAAGGACTGCGAAAATCCAAGGTTTTTATTTTTTCCGTGAAAAGCTTGCACATGAGCTTATTGAAAATGTAGAATAAGGCCATGAACAAAGTGTTTTCAAGTTATTCTGCAAACCCTAGCTGAAACCGGGAGAAACAATGATCATCGATATACACGCCCACCTCTGGGCCGGCTCATATAATGAAGACAAGATTCGCATCATAAAGGCCTGCGAAACGTTTGAAATCAATCGCGTATATATTTCATCCTTGCTTTCCTATTACCCCGATGAAAACGAAATACGGATGCTGAATGACCTTACACTGGGTTTCATGAGGGAGCGGCCCGGCATGATCGGCGGGTTTGCGCATGTCGACCCAAGGCACGGCAACAAGCTCGACGTAATCGACAGGGCGATAGGCGGCGGCATGGAGGGCGTCAAGCTCTGGGTTTCCGTACATTGCGATGACGTCAGGGTGGATGCGGTTGCAAAAAGATGCATTCAATACAACGTTCCGATTCTGATGCATGCGTTCCACAAGGCCTTCGGCCAGCTTGAGAACGAAAGTACTGCGGTGAACATAAGGCGGATTGCACTAAGATACCCGGAACTGAGGATCATCATGGCCCATCTCGGGGGTAATGCTTACCATGGTATGCGCTGCATATACGACCTTCCGAATGTTTATCCGGATATTTCGGGAACACCCTCCGGGCGAAGCGACCTCGAATATGCATTGGATCAGGCGGGGGAGGACAGGATTCTGTTCGGCACGGACATGCCTATGGGCGGAAGGCAATGCCTTGGCAGGGTCAGGGATGCGGCTATCACGGAAGAGCAAAAGCGGAAGATCCTGTATAAAAACGCGCTCAGGGTGCTTGGAGGAAAAAATGCGGACGGATTATAACTGTTATATCGGCGGCTGGCCTTTCTCCCTCCGTAAAAAGGCCTCGCTGGACGACCTGATGAGTGCTCACGAAAGGCATGGGTTTGAAACAGGACTTGTGGGAAGCCTCGACTCGGTGCTTTGCAACGATCCGCTCGAGGGCGACATCGCTCTGGCGGACATTCTCAGACATACCAGGTACGGGATGTCGCTCACCGTCAATCCGATGCTTCCTAACATCGAAAGGGACTTTGCCAAAGCCGGGGAGCTTTTCGATTACAGCGCCTTCAGGGTTTATCCCTCCGTTCACGGCTACGGATTCGACGCCCCGGAATTCAGGAATTTCATGGATATCGCGGGAGAGACGGGGAAACCTGTATTCATCATGTGCTCCTTCGGGGACGCAAGGCTTGACTATCTCCTTATGCAGCGGCCGGTTGATATGGGTCCGCTTAAAGAATTCCTAGGCGCGGAGCATAGGAACCCCCTGGTGCTGTGCAATATAAGGATGCATGAGATTGATTCTGCGGCGGATGAAATACGTAAGCATCAAAACATATACATAGACACATCGGAACTAAAGCACAGCATGTTTGCGATTGACGACCTCAAGGCCGGGGGTCTTGCAAAACGGCTGGTATTCGGCTCGTTTTTCCCGCTGTTTGATTTTGGCGCGGCGTATATACAACTGGAGGGTGTGGATGAGGATCTGCGCAGGGAAATCCTGAACAGGGATGTCTTGAAAGAGGTAATGAAATGAAATGCAGGATTGAATCAAAGGAATATTTCGCAGGATTTGCGAATGAGAAGATACTGGGCCTTACGCCCGCGGAGCATCTTGCGAGGAAACTTCGCATGAACGGATATGATATAACCGAAGACGCGCCAACCGTATTCTACGACGACATGTTTTATCTTGACGCATTCATCTTAAAAAAAGGCGCATCGGCGGCGGAGGGAATGCTCGAGGAAATTCACACTGGCATGCAGTACCATAATGCGGTCATATCGGTCAAAAGGGAAATCAACATGGAGTTTATAAACAAGGGTGTAAGGCTCCTGAGCATAAACGACACTTATATAGACATAAACGCCGAGATTGGTGAAGGAACCGTGGTTTATCCAAATTCGCATATAACGGGCAATGTTTCCATAGGCAGGGAGTGCACGATCGGACCGGACTCGATCATAGAAAACAGCACCATAGGGAACAATTGCAAAATAATCAAATCCGTAGTAATTGAAAGCAGCATGGGCGACGGCTGCAGCATCGGCCCCTATTCCCACATACGGCCGGGGAACAAAATCGGAAACAGGGTGAAGGTGGGGTCTTACGCGGAGGTCAAGAATTCCGTCATCGGGGATTTCACGGTCATTCCCCACCTGGCATATGTGGGGGATTCAACCGTAGGCAGGAACTGCAATATATCCTGCGGGGTAATCACAGCCAACTACGACGGCAGGACGAAGAGCAGGACTGAAATCGGAGACAACGCATTCATCGGCTGCAATTCCACCCTGATAGCTCCTGTCAAAGTGGAGCGCGACACCTATGTCGCCGCGGGATCGACCATCACTGACGACGTGAGGACGGGCGACCTGGCGATCGCCCGCAGCAGGCAGACAAACAAGGAAAACTGGGTTTTCAGAACCAACCGGAAAAGGTCTGAAAAAGTCTGAATATTTATTACAAATAGCACACCGCAAGCACAATATTTGGTATAATTGACTCACAGGGGGAGCATATAATGAGAGTTAACAATTCAAGTGTCGGTGATTTGGGTCTTGTTTTGTTGCGGGGGAGCAACGGATTCGGAAAACTGGTGGATGAAGATCTCGTATTCAAGCGCAGGGGAGAAAGAAAAACATACGTACTGAAGATTAATGATGTCAGGTTCGCCAACGGCGAGGGAAAGGTCGTTTTGCAGGAAACGGTAAGGGGAATGGACATCTTTATTCTTGCCGACGTCGGGAATTACAGCTGCACATACAATATGTTCGGATCGGAGAACAGGATGGGTCCGGACGAGCATTTCCAGAGCATCAAAAGAACAATATCCGCGATAGGCGGAAACGCAAAGAGAATAAACGTCATCATGCCGCTTCTGTACGCCGGCAGGCAGGACAAGAGAAAGGGCAGGGAGTCGCTGGACTGTGCGATCGCGCTGCAGGAACTCAAGGCGCTGGGCGTAAACAATATAATCACCGTCGACGCGCACGAGCCCAGGGTAGAAAACGCAATACCACTGATAGGCTTTGAGAATCTGTACCCTACTTTCGACATGCTGTCGTCGATAATCATGAACGACAGTACAAAGATAGAGGGTGATGTGAGCAATCTCAAGATCATAAGCCCTGATACAGGCGCCATGGACCGCGCCCTTTACTATGCGGAAGCCCTTGGCATCGACATCGGCGTATTCTACAAAAGACGCGATTACACAAGGGTGGTGAACGGAAAGAATCCCATCATAGAGCACGCCTATATGGGAAGCTCGCTTGAAAAATGCAGTCTTCTGATAGTAGACGATATGCTGTCATCGGGGGATTCCATACTCGACATTGCAAACCAGGCCAGGGAGAGGAAGGCCGGTAATGTATATGTCGCGGTTACATTCGCATTCTTTACGGAGGGAATCGAAAAATTCGACAAGGCGTACAAGGACGGCATAATCAAAAGAATATACTCGTCCAATCTTTCGTACATACCCGAGGAGATCAAGAACAGGCCATGGTTCGTTCAGGTTGATATGTCGAAGATGATATCCGAGGTTATCGACAGGCTCAACTACAACATATCACTGACCGAAATGTTTGATGTAACCCACAGGCTTAAGGAACTCGAGGAATTCATAAAAATGACAAATGCATAAACGATGAAGTGATTTACAAAAAGCCCTCCGGTACCCGGAGGGCTTTTTCTGCGACGCCTTCACGGAATCGAAACGGGGTTTTGCAAAAATACAGGCGTGTGGTATCATGTATTTGATATTTTCATGGAGGTGTGCTTTGTTCGGCACATTAAGAAAAAAGCTTCTGTCGGCGGTTGACGATTATTTTGGTCTTTTGGATGAAAAAGGCACTGTATTGATTTGTTCGGACCAGGATATGGAGGGACAGGCAATCGACGGTTTTGAGGAACTGGCATTTGGTCCGAATGGTCTGGCCAATGCCGGCGGTCTTATATTTTCAAGGATTAATTCCGAGTTTGCCCAGAAATATTTCGTTTTTATCAAGGAAACGTCATTGGAGACGTATAAGGTGCTGAAAATCCTTAATCTTTATGTGGAGAATTTTTTAAGACAGCACATGGAGAAGCATAATAAGTATTTTTTCTATAAAAAGCTGCTGGGCAATGAATTTTCCGAGAATGAAGCCATTAAGAGTTCGGCTGTATATAAGATAAGAAACGAGGCCGCCCGCGCAGTGATTGTAATAAAGCACGGCGAGTCGGAATATCCGGTGTCCGGGATGATAACCAATATCTTTCCTGATAAAAAGAAAAATACAGTCGTCGACATGGACGCCAATACCGTCGCGTATGTGGTTGAGTTGCAAAAGAACGAGGACAGCCTTGCATTGAAATCATATTGCAGGAAGATTGTGGACACCATAGAAGAGGAACTCATGATTTCAGCAAGCGCGGGAATCGGCAACATCGTAGGCACGCTCTGCCAGATATCTTCATCATATCAGAACGCCTGCATCGCCATGTCGGTCGGGGCTATATTTGAATTTGAAACCAGCATCTACGATTTCAACACCCTGGGAATAGGGAAATTGATATATAATTCGGAAAAGAAAGTGCTTGAGGAATTCCTGAGGGAAAGCATAAGCAAGAAAACGTTCGAGCTGCTCGATGACGAGATTATAAAGACGGTTAGAAGCTTCTTTAAAAACAATCTCAACATAAGTGAGACCGCCCGCCGGATGTATCTTCACAGAAATACGCTTGTATACAGAATCGAGAAGGTGCAGAAGCTCACGGGCCTTGATTTGAGAAATTTTGACGATGCCGTATCTTTTAAGGCGGCGTATATGGTAAAATGCTATATGGATAAACTAAACCAGAGTGAATGACCGGAGACTACAAATGATAAATTTCTCTAATGTTACCAAGGTTTACAAAAGCGGTACGGAAGCATTGAAAAACGTTGACCTTGAGATTAAAAGAGGCGAGTTCGCTTTTGTAATCGGCCCGAGCGGTTCGGGAAAATCCACGATGATACGACTGATAATGAAGGAAGAGGAGCCTACCGGCGGCGAGCTGTTCGTCAACGGCATCGATACAAGGGACATCGACCGTTATGAGGTACCTCATTTCAGAAGGAAGATCGGTGTGGTCTTTCAGGATTACAAGCTGCTTCAGAACAAAACTGCGTATCAGAATATAGCCTTTGCGCTGAGGGTGACCAACACGCCGGGAAGACAGATAAGAAAAATGGTCCCGCAGTTATTGTCCGTCGTGGGTCTTCTTGACAAAGCCAACGACTTCCCGTGCGAAATGTCCGGCGGAGAGCAGCAAAGGGTGGCGCTGGCAAGGGCGATAGCCCATAATCCGGATCTTCTCATAGCCGATGAGCCTACGGGCAATCTCGATCCGCATACCAGTCTTGGAATAATGAACCTGATTTACAAGATAAACCAAATGGGAACCACGGTCATGGTGGCGACGCATGACCAGACAATCGTTGACACCTTCAGACAACGGGTGATCGTTCTTTCCGAAGGCCGCATCACAAGGGATGTGCCGGAAGGGATTTACGGGGATTGACATGCATATAATCGGTGAAGTTATAACCAATTTGAACAAGAACAGGGTCCTTACCATAACCAGCATTTTTACGGTGTTCATCATGCTGATGCTTGTCGGGGTATTTGGCATCTTCCTTCTTAACATTTCATATAATTCCGAATACATGGACAATATGTTGGAAATAAGGATATTCATAGACCCGAATGCCGATGAGTACAGGGAGAACAGGGTCAGGGAAGCCCTGCTTTCGGACAACCGGATTGATTATCTTGCCTTTCAATCCAAGGAGCAGGCATTTGAGGATGCAAAGGAAATATACGATAAGGAAGTAATAGAAGGCCTGGGCCCGGATTTTCTTCCCGCTTCATATACTGTCAGGCTGAGGGAAGAAGTCGATGCGGATAAATTCGTTGCGTTCGCCGAAGGCATTCCCGATGTTTACCAGGTTGACTACCACGCCGGTTCGTTTGAATTTGCGGTATCGCTTGCAAACTGGGTCAACCTTGTCTCGGGCATACTGGCGATGCTGCTTGGAGTGCTGTCACTGTTTTTAATATCCAATACAATCAGGCTGACGATGGCAAGCCGGTCCGCGGAAGTCATTATAATGAAGTTCATAGGAGCGACAGAAAGCCGGATCAAGCTGCCGTTTTTAATAGAAGGAATTACAATAGGATTTTTGGGTGCCGCAATATCATCGGTTGTGGTGGGTTTAGTGTATAATAGGATTCATGATTGGTTTTACTCGCTGGGTGTCGACGAAGTGTTTCTTTCGGGACTCAGCCTTGTCCCGGTGAGAGAAACCGTATTGCTGGTCATCATTGTGTTCTTCGGACTCGGGATAATGCTTGGAATGTTCGGCAGCATGATGGCCATTAGAAAAAATCTTAAGGTCTAGGAGGAAATACAAATGAAAAAGACAATCCTGATATTGTTTGTGATTATAGTTGTCTTCTCGACATCTGTTTTTGCAGAGAGCATATATGACCTTCAGCA
>JAFGQE010000044.1 GCA_016935835.1 Clostridia bacterium
AGCACTACGGATAAAAACAGCGTGCCCCACGGAACCCCGATGCCCTCGACTCCGATTCCTCCCAGCGTGAACAGCAGTCCTACGAGCGGTGCAAACAGAAGCAGGATTATGAGGTCGTTGGTCGCCACCTGCACAAGTGTGTAGGCAGGGTTTCCTTTTGTGAGATGGCTCCATACGAAGACCATGGCAGTGCATGGCGCGGCTCCCAGCAACACTGCGCCGGCAAGGTAGTCCACCGCCATTCCGGCCGGTATGACTGGCTTGAATATAACAAAGAAAAACAGATATGCGATGCCAAACATTGTGAAGGGCTTGATAAGCCAGTTGGTCACCCAGGTGACAATGAGCCCCCTCGGGTTCTTGCCGACATTTCTTATGCTTGCAAAATCCACCTTCAGCATCATCGGGTAAATCATAAGCCAAATCAGGATGGCGACCGGGATGGAAACATTATAATACTCGAATCCGCCAAGGAACTTCGGCACCGCCGGCAACCACAGCCCGATCGCTATCCCCGCGCCCATGCATATCAGAACCCAAAGTGTCAGGTATTTCTCAAAAAAGCCAATGCCAGAACTTATTTTTCTATCCATTTTTACTCTCTTTCCCGCATCCGAAGCCGCAATCCTTGCAATTGCAATCTTCGTCAGTTAAAAAAATATCCGAAATGAAAGAACGGACTTCATCCGCCCTGTCCCGGTTCAGCGTATATCTCATCCACGCCCCGTCACGCCGGGCGTCGACCAGGCCGCTCTCGGTCAGAATCTTCATGTGATATGAAAGCGTGGGCTGCGTGATGTTGAATTCCTCGAGAATCCTGCACGCACACATCTCCCCGCAGGACACCATGTTAAGAATCCTTAGCCTCGTCTCATCTGACAGCGCCTTCAGCACCGGCACATATTCCGCATAATCATGCTTCATTCCAATCATCTCCCGCCTTATATTATATAGATAATATTCTATGATATTGATAATTATCTATATCCTGCATTATATTACCCCCATGCAGTCCAAGTCAACACAAAATCATTGCTTTTCGACAAATTATCCCTGGGATAATTTGTCGATTTTTTGATTCCTTGACAAGGCAGGGGCGATTTGAGAAAATAATTCAGTAGATTCCGGCAAGGCAAAGGCAGCTATATCTTAATGAATTTGGGTTTGCAATGACACCGGATGAATAAGCCATTAAGTTCCCCGGGCAGATTCTTCGCGGATTGAAGTAGTATGAGATTTTTTAAAAAAACGGACATCATAATAATATTGGTAATCATTGCGGCCAGTCTTGTAGTTTGGGGTGCATACAGGCATGCTACCCGCAAAGAACCGCCAAGGGCCGAAATCTACCATTATTCGCAGCTGGTTAAAATAATCGACCTGGACAAGGGAGAGGATCTGGTCTTCTCTATCGCCGAGGAACCCGATGTCGTCTTCCACCTGTATCCCGACGGAAGCATTTGCTTCGAGGAATCCGACTGCCCCGACCAAATATGTGTCCATACCGGAAGAATCAGCGCACCCGGACAGTTTGCGGCATGCCTGCCAAACGGAATCACAATGAAGATAACTACGGGAGACGATGCAGATACGCCCGACCTTGTAATCGGAGGCCGGCAGGAAGACTGATGCAAAAAAAGATTAAGATGCAACCCCTCAACATATATCAAAGCAAAGGCAGGACGCATACAATCGTTCTTACCGGACTGCTTTTTGCAACATCGATTGTCCTATCGCTGCTTGAGGGTATGCTTCCCCCGTTGCCCATCGCAGTACCCGGGGTCAAGTTCGGCCTGTCGAACATAGCAGTCATGTATGCACTGTTCTTTATCGGGCCATTGCCCGCTTATGGAATAGCCATATTGAAATCCGCATTCGTGGTCGTCACAAGGGGTATGGTCGCAGGCCTTCTGAGTTTGTCAGGCGGGCTTCTTTCCATAACCTTAATGCTGATATTATACTTCTTGTTAAAAAGCAGGGTTTCTTATGTAATTATAAGCGTCACAGGCGCCATATCCCACAATCTTGGGCAGTTTGCAGTTATCGCCCTTATCTATGTAGGCGCCAGCGTTTGGTTCTATCTACCCGTGCTCATAATATCAGGTGTAGCCTCGGGAATACTCACCGCGGTTCTTTTAAAGGCTGTTTTGCCGGCAATAAGACATTGGTTTAAGTAATATTTTTGTATGACCCGGGAGGGATGAAGGAATTGAAATGAGACTAAAGACCGCCATTCTGGCAATAATATTAGTTATATCGCTGGCTTCATGCGAAGCACGGGCCGACCAGCGTTACGAGGCCCAGTTCCTTCAACTCTTCGATACAATCACCCAGATCATCGCATACACCGGGGATCGTACGGAATTTGAAGGCCAGGTTGACCTGATATACAAAGAGCTCGAGGAATACCACAAGCTCTACGACATCTACAACGATTACGAAGGCGTCGCGAACATAAAGACAATAAACGACAATGCGGGCATTGCTCCGGTCGCCGTGGATCCCCGGATAATCGGCCTTTTGGAATTTTCAAGGCATGTCCATGAAACAACGGGCGGGAATGTAAATGTCGCCTTCGGAGCGGTGCTTCGAATCTGGCACGAGTACCGCAACGCCGGCATCGACGATCCTGAGAACGCAAAGCTCCCCCCCATGGAATTGCTTATGGAGGCATCCCTTCATACGGACATCGACAGGATGATCATCGATGAGGAAGCCTCGACTGTCTTTCTGGCGGATCCGGAAATGAGCCTGGATGTCGGTGCGGTCGCCAAGGGATATGCAGTCGAGCAGGTTGCGCTCAGCGCTGCAAAAAACGGCTTTTCATCGGGATTGATCAGCGTCGGCGGCAATGTCCGGGCGGTCGGCATAAAGCCGTCGGGCGAATACTGGAACATCGGGATACAGAATCCCGATACATCCAGCCTGAATCAAAACCTGCACGTCGTCAATCTCGACGGCATGTCGCTGGTTACCAGCGGTAACTACAGGAGATACTACACTGTCAATGGCGTTGAATACCATCACATCATCGACCCCGCCACGCTTTATCCTTCCGTGCATTTTGACTCCGTCACCGTGCTTAACGCCGATTCGGGCCTGGCTGACGCGCTGTCAACCGCGCTCTACATCATGCCATATGAAGAAGGCTTGGCCCTTATAGAATCAATACCCGGCACCCAGGCCCTGTGGATCGGCCACGACGGCGCCATTCAGTACAGCCCCTCATTCTCAGACTACATAAAAAAATAGCCCCCTTCGACAAATTATCCCAGGGATAACTTTCCGAAAAACGACAAATTATCCCAGGGATAACTTTCCGAAAAACGGAAAGTTATCCCTGGGATGATTTACTGCTGCTACCTGGATTTGCGGTGGCGGAGAGCCATCAGGCCTGCGGCTGACAGAGGAATTATAAGAAATGACAGATCGGGAACGGAGCTTGTTTTCGGGTTGGGTATTTCCTCTTCGGGTTGCTCCGGCTCATTCTCGGGATAAGTATAGAGCGGTACGGATTGCAGGCTGCTCAGTGTAAACACCTCAACGGTCCGGTTGCCGGCCAAGTCCACGGCAGTTATCTCGAAGGACCGGGCGTTCCCGCTTGCCATGGCCTCCCTGCCCTGTTCATCAGGCCATATCCGAAATATTTCAGAGCCATAATCCGCAAAACCCTCTTTGTACATGATTCCCTCATACACCGCATTGCCGCCGGCATCCTTGATAACAATCCCGGCTGTTCTATCCATGTCGAAATCCGGGTCGGAAATGATGGCCTCGAATCTTCCGGGATTCATATAGCTTAACCCGGCAACAACCGGCGCACTTTGTTCATCAGGATACCCGAACAAAGTGTTCAGATATACTGTTGCAATGAACCTGCTCCTGCCCAGATTATTGTAATCCGCTATCATTTCCCCGGCGGACCTGCCTTCGGAGCCGGTGAAAAACTCAATCAAACTCCCGACATCAATCCATTCGGGCATCGGGCCGGAATAACTCTTTGCAAAAACATAATTCGTCATTACATTCAGGTTGAAGTCTGGTTCGAAATCGCGTCCCTCAAAAACCAGCAACCCATCGGAATAAGTAAAATCCCGGGTAGAAAGGTTGCTGTCCGGTTCAATACCCCAGGGCTCCACTTCGGTAAAATCGAAAGTCACGGTTGATCTGTCTATGCTTCCGCTCCAGGTCGATCCTGTTTCCAGAATATACCCGACATTCGCCGAACCTTCCGAAAAGATTGTAAAATTCACATCATACGTGTGTGTAAGAGTGAGCGTCTGCCCGGCCTCAAACGGGACCTCGAATGTATACCAGGATTTGTATTCCGAAAAATCATCCTCGGTCCCCAAATCAGTGCCCTGCGTCTCGACGACCGGGATAGGCACGCCGTTTAGCTCGGCTGTGAAGTTGTGCATCCGCACCCTGTCGACTGTGGTCATGGACTCCAGGCCTATTTCCATCTCAGCCGGAAATCCCATGAGCACCGTCCTGGCCGCGCCTTCATTATGGAAAACAAAGGTGCAATCGACGTCTCCCGACCAATCAGCGCTGTTATATTTAATGTATATATCCTCGGACACCATCCGGACATCATCCGCCTGGATGGGGTACACTGTCTCCCCCATCCGGCCCATTGAGGCATCGTTCGCCAGGACCGGAAACGACATTGCGGCAAACAGGACACCCGCCGCCGCCATGATAATTATTTTCTTCATTACGCTCACCTTCTTAAGCATTTATTCAACATGTTTTCTGCCATTTGATTATACCACTTCAGCTCCCTGACGTGCCTATCCGAATATTAAACCGGGCAATGTTTACAAAAACTTCACATATTTGACGGTTTTACAATGTATAATGTTCCTGCACCCGCGGGCTCAAAAACCTTTAGAACCGGAGAAACATGAAAAGATTCATAGCACCGATAATAATATTCCTCATATTCGCCACTCTCATTTACATGGCGTTCAACCGCAACATAATGCCAGCCGACGCACTGGTGGACACGATGATAGAGCTGTGCGATTCAGGCACCCTGATCGCCGACAAGTATGTAAACGAACCGCTTGGGATCGAGTTCAGCACTCCATATGTTGAAGGCAGCAAATGGCAGACCATACGCTACCAGGATCAGTTCGCCCGAAGGCCGACTCTTGCGCACAGGGCCGCCCAGGCCTGGTTCGTCACGATGCAACCCGAGGATGGCCCATATCCGTCATTTATACTGATAGCACGCTATATGGACATTCCATACTCGAGTTTCAGGCGGGAGAGCTCCGAGGAATTCGCGCAGAGGATGCGGGACGACCACGTGCGGGCCATCATCGCCGGGAACAGGGATGACGAGGGTATGTTCACAAAGGAAATCACATACACCAACATCATGCCCGTCGAAGCGGACGGCGAAATACTGTACGAGTACTCATCAGAAAACATCGTCACAGGCGACCATTTCGTAGCATATGCGATAAGGATAGACGACTTTGCATACTGGCTGCAGTTCTATGGCTTTGGCGGTCAGGTCGACCCCGCCTTCATCGACGAGGTGATCGGAAGCATCCGTTTCACCGGACATCAGGTAAAAATCAAATACTAAAAGCCGATAAGCGGAAAAATCCAAGTGGAGAATTATCCCTGGGATAATTTCCCGCCCTGGGATAATTCCCCACCCTGCGATAATTCCCCGCTTCTGGATAAGTCTAATCAGTCATCCATTGATTCGTACGCATCTATGCTCTTCACAGGCTCGGGTTTGTTGTCGCCGTGCCTTACGAACATCATGGTCACGAATGCCATAATAGCGAACAGTGTTCCGTACGGGAACAGCGTCCAGTATCCGACGTGCTGCAGCAGTGCGCCCGATATGATCGGCGTCACGATCTGCGCCGACATGGAAAATGTATAATATATCCCCGTGTATTTGCCGACGTCCGCGCTTCTGCTCATTTCAACGACCATGGGATAGGAATTTACGTTGATCGACGCCCAGCCCACGCCGGCCAGTGCGAAGATGAAAAACAGCATCGTGGTGAAATTTTTGAAAAACGCGGCGGATGCAAAGGCTATGACAAGCAGTACGAGGCCGCCCAGTATCGTTTTCTTCCGGCCGAGTTTTGATGCCACGATTCCCACCGGAATGAACGCAATTATTGCAGCCACCTGGGCGACAATAAGCGTATAGGCGAACAATCCGCCCTCCAGCCCCCAGTAAACCTGGGCATACCGGGAAAAAGCGGTGGTTATTGCATTGTAGCCCATGAACCACAGGAACACCGAGCTCAGGATGAAATAAAAGCTCCTCTTCACATCGGCGGGCATGACCTCCGACGATTTCCTTGCCTTTTCCTCCCTGACCTGCTCATCCAGGTTCAGCACCAGTTTCCGTTCACGGATTTTGAAAACCAGAACGAGTACGGCGACAAGCATGAATCCTGCTATGACCGCATATACCGGGACATAGTTCGGGCTGTCCCCCTTAGGGACCAGTATTCCCACAGCCAGCAGTGCGAATATACCGCCGACGGCGCCCATCAGGTTGATGACCGCATTTGCCTTTGAGCGCAGCGGCTTCGGTGTGACATCGGGCATCAGCGCGACGCTTGCCGACCTGTATGTGCTGGTGGCCAGCAGGGTGATTCCAAGGGCGATGATGAACATGGCCAGCGACCTCATGTTGTCGGATATGGGGATGAACATCATGCCCACGACAGTCACCAGGGTTCCAAAGAGGATGAAAGGCATCCTCCTGCCCATCCGGGTGCTCGTCTTGTCCGACAGTGCACCGAACAGCGGCAGCATCAGCAATGCGAGCACATTGTCGGCCGCCATAACCATGCCTGTTATGGTGTCGCTGACGGCGAATGTATTCTTGAGAATGAGCGGCACAATGCCGTCGTACAACTGCCAGAAAGAGCCTATGGTCATGAATGCCAGGCCGACCAGGAAAGTGCGCTTATAGTTCAATTTCATAGAATGACTCCTTGCGAAAAAAAATCTGATTGCACCTAAAAACATTTTACCACATCAACTGCAGGGAATCATCCCTGGTATAATTCCCCGCTTCCCGCCGCTTTCTATTTTATGACGGGAAAGTATGGCGGGTCACTCGTCACAGGCATGGTGTTTTCCGGGAACGGGAACATTGAAAACATTGTCTCATAAATGTAATCTATGATCTTTTCCCTCGCCCTGGTAACGTTTATGTCAAGCATTACCGGAGCCCTGCCCTTCTCTTCGAACTCATGGAGAGGTATCGTGATTATAAGGTCGCCGGAATCCGATTTAATTTCAATTTTCCCGGCTTTCCCAAGCGTTTCGCCGTATACCTGGGCACAGTACGCGCCGAACATCTCGGTGACATACTTTTGGATGATGCTTATGGAATTGTCCTGCCAGTCGTCAAATACGCCGCCCATGGATTTGGACACCCAGTCCTTGCAATATTTTTCATAAACAGCCTTCACGTTTTCATTGCCGACGAAATCCTCAAATTTCTTCTGTATGATCATCTTGAAAACATTGGTGGTAAGGTCCGAAAAAGTCAGCATCAAGGCGTCGTACAACTCAATGTCTTTTCCATCTGGTGTCTTGTCATTGAAATAATGGTTGAGAAACTTCAGTACGGCGAATGCTGCCAATATGCCTCCGATTTTCTTCATGTTCATTTCTTTTGCATCGATATTCGACATGAGAAGATTTTCAACGGCCGTCATCACACCGGAAAGAACCTGTGTCTGCATCTGTTCCTCGGTGAGGGCTGTTTTCTCGTCATACCAGATCTGTCCGGCATAGTCCGCGAGCAGCACCACGAGAATATCCTTTGCAGGCACCAGCAACGCATCGCCCACAGGCCCGAAGTAGTAGTCCATGAGATACGAGAAAGCCTGGTCCCCTATCCATTTGACCCATTCGAGTCCGTCTATTACCCAGTCAAGCTTGTCCGCGAAATTCCTGAGCCCCTCGCCTTGCTTAACAAGAGTATATCTGGATGCCTCAACGAGGCTCTTGTTCATAAGACGTATTTCCCTTACCGACATATAGTCGAACCGGTCCTTGAAGAACTGCACAACGCTCTGCCATTCCTCTGGAGGCATATACCTCCTGACCCGGTACAGCAGAAGCCTCAGTTCCTCCTGCTTTGACTTGATCTCATCAAACGGCTCGCCGACAAGCCGCACAGGGAAATCCAGTTTGTAATCGACATTATTGTAGCTGCATGACATGGGGAGGGTCATATAATAGGGGGTCTCCCCTTCAGGTATCTGCATCTTCGGCTGGAATTTATATGCCCCTTTACCGGCATCCTCTATTTCATATTCAAAGGCCTTGGCAAGGTTCTCCGTATCCTGGTCTGTTCCCTTGAGATCGCCGATTTTGAAACCGGTTTTTGAAATATCCACAATCTCTGTAATGCTTCTGCCGCTTTCATCGACCTTGCTGACCGCGAGTTCAACGATAAGCCTTGTTGCCAGCACCTCTTCGCCGCCCTCGGTTCTTTCATTGTCGGCAAACGCACGTATGAGGGCGTAATCGTTTTTGTCGAACTCAACGTTTCTCACGACGATTCCCTCGGGATATACAACGACTTCAACCATGATGCTTGCATTTTCGACTTCATTTTCCGCAAACAGCTCGAATTTATAGAAGGAGTATGAAGGTTTCCTTATCTTTTCCCCGTCGCTTTTCCCAACCGCCGTCCCGTTTTTAATTGCCAGCTTGTACGCAAAATCATTTATTCTGACGGTTTCAATCTCGAAGGGATAGTCTTTTGAGAGCGGCTTTAAAGTGACTTTTGGAACCTCCGTAAAGTCAAGAAGATCAAACCGCGACTCATAATGCCCCCCGTCGCCTTCCATGACTGCGACAGTGCTTCCGTTTTTCTTCCCGAAACTGATATACGGGTCAAGGACAAGGTCGAACTCCACATCGTTTTGAAAGCTCCCCCCTTCTCCGGTGAACTTAAAGCTCACCGTGCCTTTGGCCGGGTTTTCCTGTCCTTTTTTTGACTGGGCTTCCACCGTGGCTCCGACATAGTTTCCGGCAGATACGGCCTGGCCGACTGCCATATGAGCGTCATTGGAGGTTATGCTGATTTGCCGCGTCAGGTCGGTCCGCTCAATCTCCTCTCCCGAAGGGGTTATCTCCGCCATTCTCGCGTATACGGTGACGGCGGGTTTATCATAGCGTATCTTGTTCTTAAACTCTTTCTTAATATACATTTTATATGAGGAAATCTGTTTTTCATCGCCTTTGCTGTCATTCCC
>JAFGQE010000045.1 GCA_016935835.1 Clostridia bacterium
ACCTTGCCTACCCCTCCCTTCACCCTTCCGGTTATTCTGGATACCAGCGCAAATAGAAAATCCCCCGCCCCGGTGTTCTTGAACAAGGTTCCAAACAGAAGGAATACCATTACCTTTCCCGCGGCTATTCCAAGTGTGCTCCCCCATATCCCGTAATTTGATAAAAACATTCCGTCGATAATATATTCGGTGCTGAGTTTCAGATGACCGAAACGCCCTTGAATATGGTGTCCCCAGAAAATGTACGCAAGCGCCAGCAGGCTCAGCCCGGGGAGCCATGGGCCCATTACCCTCCTGGTGCCTTCAACCAGCAGGAAAATCGTCAAAAACCCGAATACTATATCGCTTGCCAGCACTTGATCGACAAAAACAAGCCTTGAGCTTATCCTTTCAAAGTTGAGTCCTATGTATATGCTGACACCCAGCGAAAGAGCCGACAGGATCCAGTCGGCAACAGGCACCCTGAAGCCTGACTTTGTCCCCGGCGATGCATAACCTATGAATATGACGGAATAAAACAAGCCGAACGCAATGCTTCTGTGCAGTATGGGTTCAGGGTAAAAAAGAACTGCAAAAATAAGATAAAGTGCGGCTGATATTGATATTGTGTCCTTTATCGTCCCTGTAGTCCCGGACAGCTCTCTCTTCAGACCAGGGTTAGTTATGAATTTAAGCATCTATGCTCTCCATAATCCCCGACATATGGCCGGCCAGCTTTTCAGCGCTGTCGCCCACAACCAGATCGTTATGGTGGCATTCAATTTCTATTACCTCAACCTCGTCCGCCATTTGTTCCCAGTACTCCTGATGGCGTATCTTGCCTTCCCTCCCCTTTGTTGACTTGAAATAATGTATCTTCCCGTTGTAGTGGTCCGGCTTGAATGTCTGGTATGCATAGTCCAGCGCCCCTGTTTTTTGGGCAATGCCCATCAGAAGGGGGTTTGAAGTCCTGTGCCCATATCTATATATCCTCCTGCTGATGTTCAGCCGCAGGAATTTAAATACATTTCCAACCTTTCTTTTTATTATCCGCATCTGGACCCGCATGGATTTACCCTTCAATTCATCAATGCCCGCCCGAACCTTATTGCGTATTACTTTCAAAAGACCCGCTCTTCTCCTGCTCACATATATGCCTTTTCCCTTTGCAGCAGAATCAAACATGGCCAGCATTCCGATCTCGCGTCCCTCATCTTTTAAAACCGAAGCTATCTTGAATGCAAGCACCCCTCCCCAGCAGTATCCGCAGATAAAATAAGGACCATCCGGATCATTTCTGATAATTTCACCGGCATACTGCCTTGCAATAAAATCAAAGGTCAGAGGTGCGGGCCATTTCATTTTATTCATCCGAAACCGCAGGGCAAGGACAGGCCGTTCACGTTCCATATAAGCACCGATGTATCTGTATGTCGTCGTGTCGCCGTTGTCCGTATGAACGCATATCAGCGGCTT
Source organism: Clostridia bacterium (assembly GCA_016935835.1). GTDB lineage: Bacteria > Bacillota > Clostridia > DUPQ01 > DUPQ01 > JAFGQE01. The sequence continues at coordinate 1,456 of JAFGQE010000045.1, forward strand.
CCTGCCTCCCGACTCTTTTATGGGAACAAGGAATCTGAATCTTTCGGATGCGTCTGATGAATTTTCCTCGATATAGCGGCAAAGGGAATTCACGGTTCCCCTGTTGAAAAGAATTCCAACCGGAACACGCATTCCCGTTTTATCCTCGATTCGTGAAAGGACCGCAGCTCCTGTCAGGGAGTCCCCGCCGATGGATAGAAAATCGTCGTCAACACCGATATGCCTGTTGCCAAGATACTTTTTCCATATTTTCAGAATCATTTTCTGGTTTTGGGACAGATTCCCCGTTGTTTTCATAACACTCATGTTTCCATTTCCGCCTGCCGTTTTTATAAAACTCAGTTTCCCTTTCCGCCTGTCGCATAAGAAAATGCACGATTGCCGCATGGTTGGGCCGCCTTTGTTTTCGCTGGCTCAAATATCTGATTCCTTCATAATCCCTACCATTTTTTCAGTCAAGATCCTGCCGAACTCGCCGACAACTATGTCATTATGATGGCAGTTCATTTCAATCAATGCCAGCTCATCTGCTTTCTTCTTCCAATACTCCTGGCTGTCAGCCAGGGTTGAACGACCTTTCATCGCCTTGAAATAGTGGATTTTTCCATTGTAATGTCCCGGCTTGTATTTCTGATAGGCATAGCCAAGCGCACCGGTTTTCCCGGTCATTTTCATTAGTAATCTGATGCCATGTTTCCCTCCGAACCTGTAAACCCTCTGTGAAACCGTTGTCCTCAGCATCTTGAAGATGCTAAGTGTTTTTTTGACTGTCATAGCAAGCCGGGTTGAGAATTTTTTCCCCCTCAGCTGGTCGACGCTTTCCCTGAATGTCCTTGCGAATCTGTTCAGAAGGCTGTGTCTGTCCCGGCCTTCATATTTGTCCCTGACCCTGGCGGCTGAATCAAACATGGCCAGCATTCCTATCCTGCATCCGTCTTCCTTGAGAATAGATGCTATCTTGAAGGCCAGCACTCCTCCCCAGCAATTTCCGCATAAGAAATACGGGCCCTCAGGGTCAAGAAGCTTTATTTCATCGGCATAGACCCTGCCGACATAATCAAAATCAAGGGGATAAGGCCATTTCTCAATGCGGCTGTCAAATCGCAGCCCGTATACGGGTCTGTCGGCTTCCATGAACTGGCCTATATATCTATAAGTCGTCGCATCCCCTATTCCCGAGTGAATGCATATAAGAGGTTTCTTGGTCCCGGACTCTTTCACCGGTACCAGGAAACGGAATTTTCGAATCCTCGTTTTACAGGCATCGATATAATCAGCGACCGCACTGATGGTGCCTTCCCCGAACAGCAGGCCCACGGGAACAGAAACGCCTGTTTTTCTTTCAATCTCAGCGAGTATCGCCGCCCCGTTCAACGAATCCCCCCCCAGGCCGGAGAAATTGCCGTCAATCCCTATACTTCCATTCCTAAGGTTCCTCATCCAGATCCTTCTTAGCATCCTTTGGGTTTTGGTCAGACCGGATACCTTCCTTCCCTTACATTCATCATCGCTTTTTATTGCAACCAACGGATATTTTTCATCAAGATATTCAAAAAGCATCTTCCTGCGCACCTTGTTGTTCTCGCTTTTGGGAATTTCATCGACGCAGTAAAGCAGGGTTGGCATCTTGAAAAAGGATATCCTGCCGGAAAGAAAACCCCTGAGCTCCGCCAGGTCCATCGTACCGTTCTTCTCAATTACAATGGCTGCGCCTGCGTTTTCCGAACCAAACTCATTGGGATAGGGAAATACAGCCGCTTCCTTGACAAGCGGGTGCCTGAGAATCTCGTTCTCAACTTCGTATGGCGATATCTTTTCGCCGCCTTTGTTTATCATTTCCTTGATTCTTCCGGTTATGAATATATATCCGTCATTGTCAATATAACCCATGTCCCCGGTCCGGAACCACTCCCCGTCGAAATAAACATCCCTGTCCTCGGAATCATTTTCATAACCTGAAAAAACAGTATCGCCGCGGACAAGTACCTCGCCGCCCATGATTTTAATTTCAAGTCCGGATGAAATACCCGCCGATCCTTCCTTGTACCCGGCAGGCTCAATGAAAGTGTTTACAATATTGTTTGTCTCTGTCATGCCATAGCTTTGAATGACGCGCGTATTGATCCCGGATTCTATCCGTTCCTTTAGATTCCTGGGAAGGGGCGCCCCGCTTGACCTGATGAACCTGAGTCCCCAGCCGTCAAATGGCTTTTTATTATTCTCTATGTAGTCCGCCAATGAACTCAATACGGCCGGGGTTGCGGTAAAATTGGTCACTTTGTATTTTTCAAGCAGGCCGAAGAATCGGTCATGGAAAAATCCATCCGCCATGACCGCGGTTCCTCCTGTATAAAGTGAAATCAACATTGTATTGAAGGAATTCAGCCTGTGCGCTTTTGTAATTATTAGTGTAGTGTCGTCTTGCGTGAAATTAAAATTCCTGACCTTGGATGCCAGGGCGGCCCTGGCCTGACCCGAGTTATATGGAACAATCTTCGGAACACTTGTGGTGCCTGAGGTGGTCGCTATATAAACAATGTCATCTTTCTTAAATCCAGCTCTTCCGGTAGTATAATCTGCCTTTCTCTTCAGGCTGAATTCAAAATCAAATTTCCCCGCATCACCCCTGGGGCTGAATGTCATTATGCCGGTTCCGCTTTTTAAAGCAGCCTCAATGGCAGGCCCTTCGGTTTGATCGGTCAGAATATAATCCACGGAAAGCAGTTTAAAATAAAATTCAAACTTCCCCGCATCAAGTCCCGGGTCGATCGAGGCATAGGACGCATGGTCAAGCACGGGAAGCAGCAGAACGCAGAAATTCAAAACATTTCCGGTTATCACCGCTATCCGCATATGCGCCTTTATTTCATTTTCAATCATAAATGAACCTGCGGATCCGTGGACACGCATGAAATCATCATACGACGCATATTCACCCGTAGAGTTGAAGACAGCCGCTTTTCCGGGATTGGTTGCGCAAACGGCAGCTATCTTTTCCAGATAATCTGTCTTGATGGATTTAACTGTATTCACAAAATAATCTGAATCCGGCTGAATGGCCCTGCACGGCTGACTGCCATCATGATTGTATCCGGACTCACATCCCCCTCTGTTATCTTTTTCAATACTATATTAAATCCGGGTATTTTTCAAATGATTTCAAAAATATTTCACGCAACCGCCGCGGCGGGGCGAACATATCCGTTCAAACAAGATCCAACTGTCAATTTCATGCAAATACTTCACCGGCCGTCAGCGCCGCATTGCACATCAGCTCATTCAAACCTGCATCGCAATCCCAAAGCATCTCTGCAAGCAGAGCCGCCGGGAACCATGGCCGCTCTTCGAAAAGGCCGTCCTCGACAAGCGCTTCGATAGTAATCCGTCCATCGAGGGATTGTGAGAGCCGCCGTATTGTTTCCAGCACCAGACCTGCATTCCTGAGCCAATATGCCTGCACATAATTCCAATATTCGGCTTTTTCCGCCGCCCTTTTTTCAATTGTTTGCCCGGATTCCCTCCCGAGCAGGAATCTTCCCTTCTGATGTTCGAAATTTGTCCAGTCAAGGCATGTCAATCCTTTGAAAACAGCCCCGAACCTTTCATTTCTTCCGCGCATCGAGGCGATTTCCGAACTGAATTCAAGGGTTTGCTCAAAACCGTCGGTCATTGCCGGACTGTAGTGGTATGGAAATGAACCGCAGTCTTCCCAGATGATGCTTATCCTTTTGTCTATCATCTTTATGCAATCAAGCCTGTTTCTCACAGACGTCGCATGAAGGCCGAATTGAATTTCCAGACCCGGGTGCCTCTCAAGCAATATCCCGCCGATTTTGTTTACCATTTCGACAACGGCTTTAGCAATGACAACGCCATTGACGGTTTCATCCGTTGTCTCCGTAAATGATTGGAAATATATGCCATCCCCTCCCAGACCCGCATATTCCGCTTCATACATTGCTACGGCTGAATCAATGCATTCATTGATTGCATCACTATTGGATAAGTCGAGGTCCACGCCCCATCCCCATGAATAGCCCCATATTACCTTGATTCCCCTGGAATGCGCATAGTCCAAAACATCCCCTGCGTTCACCGGGACGAAATCATTCCATATGACAAGCATGTTGAGCCTGAGCCTAACCATGTTGTCGATGAATCCTTCATAATCATAAATGACGTGCCCCCATGTCCAGATGGCCCTGTTTGCAATGCACGGCGACGATACCCGCTCAAACCCAGGCACCTTGCCTTGAAAAGGATCATTGAAATATTTTCCGTTGTTAAGCATAAATGTGCCGGTTAACGGGATATATTTGTTTTCAAAATCCACTGCGCCATACAGGACGCCATTGTCATCGTCCCCTGCGATTACAATCATTTGCCTGTCTTGATTGAATATGCTTTTCATGACCTTGATTGAGTATCCTTCTTTTTTGCCGCTGATTGAAAACAGGCCGTCATTTATGAATGAATCGATGAATCCATTGCTCTTTCTTGTACCGATGAATAGGGGATTGACTTTGGCAAGCTCCCCCGGATGCGTCCGGCGGGCGTCCGCCGCCGTCAGAATATATTTGGTATGACGGGATACGGCCCCGTAAAGAATATCAAGCGCCGCCTTTCCAATATCCTCATATCCGCCATGGATGATATGCCACCGGTTCTCCCCAAAATTCACCTTGTCCATTTTTATTGAATCCCCCTGATATTTAGTAAATATGGCTGCATTTCCATACATTTCCGGATTTATTGGATTATATCATGGATATGATGAATCCGGTGGCGGCCCCCGCAAGTATCAGCCAGGCCGAGTTGATTTTAAATTTGAATACGACAAACATTGAAACAAGTGCGATTATTGCCGTGGGAACATCCACGATCGCGGCTATTCCCAGCTTTATG
>JAFGQE010000046.1 GCA_016935835.1 Clostridia bacterium
GGGAATAAAGGTTACAAGAATCGCCCATGGAATATCCATGGGGGTGGACATAGAGTTCACGGATGAAGCCACGCTGATAAGGGCGCTCAGGGGAAGGACGCTGTTATGAAGGCAAAAAAAGAACACTCAGTGATTATGATATAAATAATAAATTCATGTTCGAGTGTCTTTCAAACTGATATGAAATTATATAAGATATATGTTCAACGAGGAATATAAATGAAAAATCGTATATCTTGCTTAAAGTATACAGTACATCGCAAAAAAAAGAAACCCATAATTATTAATAAATTATGAATATTTCACATTCGGAGGCAAATCATGACCAGAGTACGAAAAGCCGTTATCCCGGCAGCGGGACTTGGCACAAGGTTCCTTCCTGCAACGAAAGCCCAGCCAAAGGAAATGCTGCCAATAGTGGACAAACCGACGATACAATATATTGTCGAGGAAGCAGTAAGAGCGGGAATAGAGGATATCATTATAATATCGGGCAGGGGAAAGAGGGCGATAGAAGACCATTTTGACAAATCCTACGAGCTGGAAAACATGCTCGGACAGAGCAATAAAAAAGACCTGCTGGAGATTGTCGAGAACATCTCAAACATGGCCAATATATATTACGTCAGGCAAAAAGAACCGAAGGGCCTCGGCCAGGCGATTCATCTGGCGAGATCATTCATCGGAAACGAGCCGTTCGCCGTTATGCTCGGTGATGATATAGTCGATTCCGAAATACCATGCATCGGCCAGATGATAAATAAATTCAATGAGTGCGGGAATTCGATAATCGGGGTTCAGAGAGTGGCCAGGGAGGCAGTGTCGAGCTATGGTATAGTCGGATATGAAAATACGGTAAACGGTATGTTCAAAATAAAAAGCCTTGTTGAAAAACCCGACCCGGAAAATGCCCCGTCCAATCTTGCGATTATGGGAAGATATATTATAACTCCGGAAATATTCGACTGCCTTGACATCACGCTGCCGGGTAAAAACAACGAGATACAACTGACTGACGCACTTGCGATACTGCTTGGACGCCAGGATATCTACGCATATGAATACACCGGAAAACGATACGATGTCGGACAAAAGCTCGGATTTCTGCAGGCTACAGTTGAAATGGCGTTGAAACAGGACGGCCTTAAGGATGATTTCAAGGAGTATTTAAAGAACCTTATAAGCATTTTATAAGCTCATTATGACCGGTCACCATCCCGATACATGGTTTCGCATGATCGCACCAAATACATTGGGTTTGAAATGTTGATTTTTCAAGGACATTGCGTGGAGCATATCGCGGATTTCCTGCCGTTTGGTGGCTCTGCCGGCGGGACATGGATTTTCAATTGTCCTGATTCCATGGATATTCCGGTAATAGCGGACATCTTTTTCATATGAAAAGGCAAGGGGCCTGATTACAGTCAGGTTCGTCTTCGACAGAAATGTGACTGGGCTGAAGGTGTTGAAGCGGCCTTCGTAAAAAAGACTCATCAGATACGTCTCAATCACATCGTCCTTGTTATGGCCCAGCGCGACCTTGTTGCAGCCGGCATCCGCTGCAGCATTGTTGAGGGCTCCCCTTCTCATATTGGAGCACAGGGAACAGGGATTGTTCTCATCCCTTGCATCAAATACGATTTTGCCGATATCGGTCCTGATTATTTCATGCGGTATACCAAGATCTGAGCAAAAATCGGATATCGGCGACAAATCCATGCCTTCGAAGCCAAGCGATACAGTGAAAGCCTTAAGCTCAAAAGGGATGGGCAGATAATTCCTTATATCCGCAAGGGCATGCAGCATGACCATGCTGTCCTTGCCGCCCGAGACTCCCGCGGCAATGACGTCTCCCGGTCTGATCGCATCATATTCATTGATAAAATTCCGGATTTGTCCGGTCAGGACGCTTCCCATAAAAAACCGCCTTTTGATTCAAGGATAATTTTACAGCAATGCGGTTAAAAAACCAAATAAAAACAGAGATTAAACAGGTTCGCGGGACAAAGTGTATTATTCATCCCATATGATGGAAAAAGTATGAAAATTCAGTTAAAATTGTCTTGTGATAAAAAACAGGAAGGGGATTTGAAAAAATGGGAATAATGGATTTTATCAAAGGCCAGTTTATAGATGTAATCGAATGGGTTGACTCATCGACGGATACGATAGTCTGGAAGTTCGAGAGAAAAGGAAATGAAATTAAAATGGGGGCCCAGCTTACGGTAAGGGAATCGCAGGCGGCGGTATTTGTGAACGAAGGACAGATAGCCGACGTTTTTCAGCCGGGAAGATACGAGCTTTCCACTCAAAACCTTCCTATCCTGACAACTCTAAAATCGTGGAAATACGGATTTAACTCTCCTTTTAAGGCGGATGTTTATTTCGTCAATACAAAGCAGTTTACCAATAGGAAATGGGGAACAACAAATCCGATAATACGAAGGGATTCCGACTTTGGAATAGTAAGGCTCCGGGCATTTGGAATATATTCTTTCAAAGTTGACGATCCAGCCATATTCCTGAGGGAGATATTCGGGACAACCCCGGATTTCGATACCGCTGACATAGAAGGGCAACTGAAAGGCCAGCTTGTATCCGGTCTTGCAGATTCGCTTGCCGAATCAAACATACCGATACTGGATATCGCAATGAATTATGATGAGCTTGGCGTTGAGGCTGTAAAAACCCTTCAACCCCGCTTTGCTTTGCTGGGATTGAAGCTTGTCTCGCTTTATGTCGAGAATGTATCCCTGCCTGAGGAAGTCGAAAAGGTTCTCGACAAGAGAACACAGATGGGTGTTGTCGGTGACATCGGAAAATACACACAATACCAGACCGCTGAAGCGATTGGCGATGCCGCCCGCAACGAAGGAAGCGGCCTGGCTGGAGCAGGAGTGGGAATGGGCGCCGGGGTTGCCATGGGCAGGGCGATGAGCGATGCAATGAACAGCGGCGGGCAATCAGGCATAAAATGCCCTCATTGTGGAGCAAATATGCAGGAAAATGCGAAATTCTGCCCCGAATGCGGAAAACCCGCAGGTGTTGGAGTCGAAGCCTGCGTTAATTGCGGCAAACCCATTCAAAAGGGAGCGAAGTTCTGCCCTGAATGCGGCAGTTCCCAGAAAACCGTTTGCGGAAACTGCGGAGCCGAGATGGCCGGAAATGCAAAATTCTGCCCCGAGTGCGGAACCAAGACGGAATGACGTCTCTTGCAGTAATACATATATTAAAGGGGAATCTCTCATATGGAAGACATATCCACTAAAAAAACGGAACAATTTCCATGCGCTTCCTGCGGGGCTTTTGTTGAGTTTGACCCGGAGACCCAGTCGCTGAAATGCAGTTACTGCGGAAACATAACAAAAATAGAGGAAATCGATAATGAGATAACCGAGCATGATTTTACCGAATCCCTTGATCATGAACCCAAGGAAAACTGGCAGGGACATACAAAACTGGTAAAGTGTGAAAAGTGCGGCGGCGAGACGGTGCTTGAGAGTTCGGCTACAGCCGATGTATGCAGCTTCTGTGGCTCAGCACATGTTGTAAGTATGAGCGAATTCAAGGGAATAAGGCCCGAGTCGCTTATACCGTTCTCCATATCAAGAAAACAAGTGGGGGTCCTTTTTAAAAAATGGATATCCAAAAAACCATTTGCCCCGGGGTCGTTGAAAAAAGAGTACAGGGGCGACAAGATAAAGGGAGTCTATATACCTTACTGGACCTATGACTCCAACACCTTCTCGGCGTACACGGCAGATGCGGGAACATATTATTATGTTACGGAATCCTATACGGTCATGGTTGACGGAAGACCTCAAAGAAGAACAAGGCAGGTTAGGAAAACACGCTGGAGAAGAGTGAGCGGAACATATCCGCGTTTTTTTAACGACATACTCGTAAACGCATCGAACAGCAGCAACAGGAAATTAGTATCCGGACTTGAACCATTCAGAATCGAAGGGCTTGTTCCTTACAAGCCCGAGTATCTCTCCGGGTTTTCAGCCGAAAGGTATGCGGTGGGGCTTAAAGAGGGATGGGAGCACGCGAGGGAAGAAGCGGTGCAAATTCTCAGACGAGAGATAACCAGGCAGATCAATGCAGATGAAGTAAGGAACCTGGTACTGAGGACATCCTATTCGGACATCAAATACCGGCATACTCTTTTCCCGATATGGATATCTTCATACATTTACAGAAACAAATCCTTCAGCTATATGGTCAACGGCCAGACAGGCCGGTTCAGCGGCAAGGCGCCCGTCAGCATTCCGAAGGTGATTCTTGCCGTTGCCCTGACAATACTCCTTATAATTCTGGCGGTTTATCTGCTAAGGGCCAGCGGCTTGCTAGAGGGAAGCAGCTATATACCGGCAATGTGAAAGATGCCTTCAGGCATGGTAATTATTATAACAAAGGCTGTTAACTTACTTGCTTGAGGGGTATAAATCCTTTATAGAACAAGGAGGTAATTATTATGGTAAGTGAAAACATTCTGGGATTACTAAATGAACAGATCAAGAAAGAGTTGCATTCCGCATATCTGTACAAGGGGATAGAAGCATACTTTGAAAACCTTGGGTTGAAGGGCATGGCGAACTGGTTTATGGTCCAGGCTCAGGAGGAGATGGGTCATGCGATGAAATTCTTTAATTATGTCAATGAAGTCGGAGGACTTGTGCAACTTGGAACTATCGAGGCGGTGACAAGCAAATACAAATCTCCTCTTGAAGCGATGAAAGCTTCCCTGGAACATGAGAGATATATAACGGCGTCGATATATAAGATAGTTGACGCAGCCATTGATGAAAGGGATCATAAGACGAATTCATTCCTGCAGTGGTTTATCGACGAGCAGGTTGAGGAAGAAGCAAATGCCGAGGAAAATGTAAGGAACCTCGAACTTGTCAAGGACAGCCCGAACGGTTTGTTCATGGTAAACGCAGAACTGGCAAAAAGGGTTTATGTGCCTATAACAACGCCGCAGGCATAGAAAGTATTTAGATATATAAATGAAGCGGGGCATTCAGCCCCGTTTCTTTTTGCAAGTCGATGTGGACAACCAAACCGCTTTAAGGTACAATTTATTTCGCATGAATACGGGATGTGGCGCAGTTTGGTAGCGCACCTGGTTTGGGACCAGGGGGCCGCAGGTTCGAATCCTGTCATCCCGACCACAAGAAATCCACATACTGAAAGGCATGTGGATTTTTAGTAGTGAAAAGGACAGGATTCGAACTTGTCCGAGTGTTTTCGCAGAAAACACGGGGCTGCGCCACAGGGAATGGAGGCGCATGGCGAATCCTGTCATCCCGACCAC
>JAFGQE010000047.1 GCA_016935835.1 Clostridia bacterium
AGCGATCTGTGCTTTTTCGCCGTGTGCGCGCCTGTTCTGCGATTTCACTTGTGCGGTGGGCAACCTGCCCACAATTTTTATCAATTATCTATGCTATAATAAAAAGTGATGGAAGAACAAGATAATAAGAAACTCACGGTGCAGATGCTGGAACAATTGATGGCGAAAAAAAAGCTTGAGGAGTTCCTGGAAGACAACAAGGGAAACTTCATCAATATTGAGTTGTCGCAATATCTTCTAAAACTTATACATGACAAGGGTTCAACCCCGCCCAAGGTCATCCGCGCGGCGGGCATCGAGAAAAGCTACCTGTACCAGATACTAAACGGCAAAAGGCAGCCCGGCAGGGACAAGCTGCTTAGAATTGCCTTCTCACTCGGTCTTGACATCATTGAGACAGACCGCCTCCTTAAAATCGCAAACAAAGGGATCCTGTATACAAGGGACATACGGGACGCCTCCATAATATTCTGCCTGAACAATAAATATTCGCTGGACAAGTCACAGCAGCTGCTTGACAGCCTTGGGCTGGAGCCACTGGAATAAAGCGCAAACAACAACGGCCGGGACATGTTAACGAAAATGAACAAAATGCCCGGATGAAAAATACAGTTTTATAGAGGCTTTTATGAAGGAAGGTAAAATTTGCTTCGGTTGCATGGGCTTTCTGGCCGAGGACGGCACCTGCCGCGCATGCGGCTACAGGAATGGAACGAACAGAAGCAGGAATTACAGCCTTCCCGAGGGCAGCTGCCTGAAGGGCAGGTATCTGGTCGGCTGCCTGATCGGATGCGGGGGATTCAGCAATACATATATAGGCAGGGACAAATTGTTCGGCTCAAAGGTCGCTATCAAGGAGTTCATGCCGTCAGATTACGTTTCGCGCGGCAAGGGCGACAACATGGTCGTCGTGAAAAGCTGCGAGTATCTGGATGTTTTCAAAAAAGGCCAGGAGCGGTTTATTGACGAGGCCAGGATTCTGGCTTCATTCGAGAAAGTCCCGGGAATCGTGAATGTCATGGACTACTTCAGCGACAACAATACTGCTTACCTTATAATGGAGTATATAGAGGGGTTGACTCTTTCCGAATATGCCGGTACCTTCCCCAGGGGAAGGCTGCCTGAAAAGGAAGCCGTCAGGGTGATTCTGCCCGTGATGAGGAACCTCAGGATAGTCCACGGCCGCGGGCTGCTTCACAGGGACCTGAGCCCCGAGAATATCCTGATAACAAAGAGGGGAAACATCAAACTGATAGATTTCGGCGCATCCAGGGAATGCACCGGGAATGACGGCCTGACAAGGACCATAATAGTCAAGCAGGGTTATGCACCTCCCGAACAGTATTCAAAGAACGGGCGACAGGGCGAATGGACAGATGTATATGCGCTTGGCGCCACATTATACAAGCTGATCACAGGCGTGACGCCGCCCGACTCCATGAGCAGGATCATGGGGGAAAAGCTGCCCCCCTTGTCCGGCAGGATGCTGTCAGTGACAAAGGAAAACGAAAAGGCGATACTTCGGGCCATGGGAATCGATCCGGCAAGCAGATTTCAAACAGTAGCCGAATTCGAGGCTTCGCTCAACACCTTCGGGATTGACGCCGATGAAATAGTCATATACCAGGGAAGGTATAAGAAGATTAGAAAGAGGATTATCAAAACTGTTGCGGCGGCCGCGGTGCTTTTAGCCGCCGGGTTATCCCTGATGGTTTACATTAACTCGCAAAATCCGGTTTTCGCGGATTTATTCATGGGAACGATGAATATCAACAAACCAAAAGCCCGGGACAACGGCAGTCCCGACAACAAGATTGTCTTCGCCGACCCGTATTTGGAAAGTGCATTGCGGTGGGAGCTCAATATCTGGGACAGGGATTTTACACCGGAGGATATTGAAGGGACAACCGTGCTTAATATAAATGGCAGGAATGTAATCTCACTTGAGGGGCTTTCGCATTTCAAATCGCTTGAAGAGCTGCTTGTTTCAAATAATTTCATAAGGGACCTCAGTCCGTTGGCGGGTATGGCGAACCTGAGGACCCTGTCATGCGACAATAATGTGCTGACGGGATTGTCCGGGCTCGAGAACCTGCCCGCCCTTGAGGAGCTGAATGTCAGCAACAACGTATTTCTGACCGAAGTGGAAGAAGCCCGGAATCTAAAAAACCTTAGGGTGCTGAACATCGGATATACGGCGGTTTCCGACATCTCGCCGCTTTTGGGATTGCAAAACCTGGAAACCCTGAACATTGACAATACGGAAGTCAGTGACTTGCCGGCGCTTTTAGGAAATGACAGCCTGAGTTGGGTTTCGTCGGTAAACAATCTTATTTATGACTATTCCGGCCTGGCCGTGTGCGGCAGCCTGGAATATTTGGAAATTGACAATGACGGGGACGGGAATGATTTCAGGTATATTACCGAGGCATATGATCCGTTTGGCGGCGCCGGTCCGGAATACTTCGCGAATTTGTTCCCGGACCCAGGCCTTGAATATATTATAAGAAAGACGATAAACCGCCGGGAGGGAACCCTGTATCCATCGGATGTGGAGGGGATTGAGGAGCTCAACATTAAGTCAGCCGGGGTTGTTTCGCTGGAAGGCCTGCAGTACTGTGTTTCCCTGAAGACGCTTGCCGCGCACGACAATGATATATCCGACCTGAGCCCGTTGGCGGGGCTTTCGGACCTGGAGGAGGTCTATCTTGGCCTCAACAATATCACGGATATATCTCCGCTTGCGGAGCTGACAAAAATTAGCATTCTGAATCTGACGGACAATTACGGCCTGGAGGACATAAGCCGGTTGGACGGGCTGATTAATATCAGGGTTCTCAACCTTGCAAATACCTGGGTTTCAGACATCGGCGTTTTGTCAAACCTGGTTTATTTGGAGAGCCTGTCCATCGATTCAAGTAATGTAACTGACATAGGCGCACTTTCGGCAAATAAAAATCTGAAGGAAATCACGCTTTGGAGAACAAAGGTAAAGGATTTATCGCCATTGTCAGGCCTGCCCGAACTTGCTTTCATCGAGATTGACGGCGACGGCGACAGGGACGACCTTGAATACATACCGCGAAATTGACATGACATCATTGGGCGAGATCCAATATACTTGCATAGGGGTGTCGATGAATCATATATAACACATCATAAAAACCACAAAATGCTCAAAGTACTTTTTATGTTCTGGACAGTATGTTGACAGATAGCTCAACGATTTTTTCCTGTTCCGCGATGCAAAAGCGTACCTTGGCCCGTCCTTTTCTATGGTTGACTGAAAGTATATTGCCGTCGAATGCCTGGAGAGGGCCGCTCTTTACGAAGATGCGGTCGCCTTCCATGATGATGTCGGACGTGCCGATGACATCCCCGCCGTCATTCAACAGGTGCATGATGGGCAGGATTTCAGCTTCGCTGATCTGAAGGGGCTTGCAGCCGTCCTTCAATATGAAATAGATGTCGAGGACTTCCTTTAGAGCATAGTACGACTCGGTTGTAATTTCCCCGTGCACAAGGACATACCCCGGGAAAAGGGGACGGATCACATTATGCCACTTGCCGTCCTTTCGTTCCTTCATGAGTTTGCGCGGCACATAAAAAGCGGGCCCGCTTTCAAATCTAGCGGAAAGATCCCTCTTTATGCGTTCCTCGCTGCCGGTTTTTACAAAAAGGACATACCACTGTTTGCCGTTCATCGCTGAATCGTCCGCCATTTAATACCCCCTGATGCACTACATGCATTTTAACATAAAAAGACAAAGCTGAATAACCAGGGATTCCGGGCATTCAAAAAATTCCTGAGATCTTCGCCGCAGTGCATGAAAGGAAATAACAGGACTCCCGTCGAGCTGCGGCGGGATTCTCCGGGAGGCTGCCATTTGGCATGATTCATTGTATATGACAGGCAATTATAGTAAAATATATTAAGTAAATGCCGAGGCGGGGGGAAGCAATGTCTAAAAAGGGATTGAGAAAAGCTCTGTTCATACTTCTTGATATCGTCTCGGTCTATGCAACCCTTTATATAAGTCTTGGACTCAGGATCAACTTCAGCGCCATCACGCCGGATGACTGCGGCAAGCTTGCCCTGACCGGCGGCATCATGGCCGCGATTACAGTAGGCGTCTATCTGGCGGTCAGGCTTTACAACACGATATGGGAATATGCCAGCGTCGACGAAGCCATAAAAATCATCCTGGCAAATGTCGGGATACTGCTTGCGGTCTACCTGAGCGACACTGTCATCGGGATAGTCTATCCAAGAAGCCTGTATCCCATATCAATAATGGTGCTTACCATACTTACCGGCGGGAGCAGGTTCGCATACCGCATACTCAGGCACCTAAGGATAAGGTACAACCGGAAGCTCAACAAAGATAAACTGAAGAACACCATTCTCATCGGAAGCGACGAGGAAGTCGCCTCGTTGATAAATTTCATGCAGACGGCCGGCGGCGGCCACCTGGTCCCCGTTGCCATCATCGGCGGCGGCAAAGGAAGGCTGGGGACAACGATTGAAAACATTCCGATCCTCGGGACAATCGAGGACCTTGAGGAGGTCATAATCAACAAAGGGGTTGAAATGGTTCTTCTGGCCGGCGACCGCATCGGCAAGGAGGACATGACAAGAATCCTTAACATATGCGCCAGACAAAAATGCGTGATCAGGAAATATGACCGGTTCACCTTGAGCAAGGACAAGCGGAACATAGTGGATATAAGGGTGGAGGATCTGCTCGGCAGGGAGGAAGTTAGGCTCGATACGGAAAAGATAGCCGGGTATCTCCGGGGGAAAACCATATTCGTAATCGGGGGAGGGGGTTCCATTGGGAGTGAGCTTGTTCGGCAGATCGCAGGATTCAATCCATTGGAAATAGTGGTCATAGACATTAATGAAAATAATGCATATCTGCTCATGCGCGAGCTTTGCAGAAAATATCCGGATATAAATATCGAGGTCGAAATCGGATCCATAAGGGATTTGGAGAGGATGGACTACTTGTTCGGCGTGTACAAACCGCAGATAGTATTCCATGCTGCTGCGCATAAACATGTGCCCTTGATGGAAACCGCGCCCGGCGAGGCCATGAAAAACAACGTGGAGGGAACCTTGATTGTGGCGGAGTGCGCGCACAGGCACAATGCCGAGAAGATGATACTGATTTCCACTGATAAGGCGGTGAACCCTACCAATGTGATGGGCGCGTCGAAGAGGATAGCCGAGATGGTAATCCAGTCGTACGACGACATGTCAAAAACCGAATATTGCGCGGTGAGGTTCGGGAATGTGCTCGGAAGCAGCGGAAGCGTCATACCCCTGTTCAAGAAACAAATCGAAGAGGGCGGTCCGGTAACAATAACCCACAGGGACATAACAAGGTACTTCATGACGATACCCGAGGCGTGCAGGCTGGTCATGCAGGCCGGAGCCATTGCGCAGGGCGGCGAAGTATTCATACTGAACATGGGCGAGCAGATAAGCATAACCGAGCTTGCGGAAAACATGATAAGGATGCAGGGGCTGGAACCCGGCGTGGATATCGATATCGTGTACACCGGTCTTCGCAGGGGCGAGAAGCTGCATGAGGAACTGATGGTCAGCGATACCGATGCCAGGACGCTTCACGACAAGATTTTTATTACAAAGTGCGGTTATGCTGACATAAAATTGATTGAATCAGGGCTTGCGGCAGCCAGGCAAGCCGGGAACGATGAAGACAAGATCAAGGAGATAATAAAGGGGATTGTGCCTGAATACAGTATAATGAAATAAAACATCCGGTTGCGGGCCCGGTGATTTGGTCCGGAACCGCATGACGGGAGGAAGAATGGCAATAAGATTCGAAGAAGGCACAAGGTTCCTGGTAACGGGCGGAGCCGGGTTCATAGGATCCAACCTTGTCGAGGCCATACTGGACATGGGATGCAAGGCGAGGGTCCTTGACAACTTTTCCACGGGAAAGGCGGAAAACATCCGCGAATTCGCTGACAATCCTTTGTTTGAAATGATTGAGGGCGACATCCGCGACACAGGAACATGCGAAAAGGCATGTGAAGGCATCGATTATGTGCTGCATCAGGGCGCGCTTGGCTCTGTGCCTAGATCAATAAACGACCCCGCCATGAGCACGCAAGTGAACATCAACGGAACACTGAACATGATGCTTGCGGCAAGGGACGCCGGTGTAAAAAGATTTGTCTATGCATCATCCTCATCGGTTTACGGCGACGAACCGGGATTGCCCAAGAAGGAAGGGCATGAGGGAAAACCTTTGTCGCCTTATGCGATAACCAAATATGTGAATGAACTTTACGCAAGGAATTTTTACGACCTGTTCGGATTTCCGGCCGTCGGATTGAGATATTTCAATGTGTTCGGCAAGAAACAGGACCCGCATTCCATTTACGCCGCGGTCATACCCATATTCGTAAAGAAACTGATTAACAGCGAGGTCCCCGTCATTAACGGCGACGGCGGACAATCCAGGGATTTTACATATATCAAGAATGTAATACAGGCGAATTTCCTGGCCTGCCTGGCAGGCCCGGAGGCCCTGGGCGAGGCATTCAACATAGCTTTCCACGACAGGGCGACCATCAACGAGGTATATCACAAGCTTTGCACACTGCTTGGGAAGGACATCAGGCCGACATACGGCCCGGACCGCCCGGGGGATGTCAGGCACTCATACGCGGATATAGGTAAGGCGGCCAGTCTGCTCGGGTACAAACCAGAATACTCACTAGACGACGGGCTGGAGGAAGCGATCGGATGGTACAGGGAGAATCTGTGAAAGGTATATAAATTGAATCGTAAGAACAGCAAATCAATTTATATAAGAATAATTAAACCGGTGCTCGACTGGATATTCGCACTTATTTTTCTGGCCGGTTGCTCACCTTTGATGATAGCCGCGGCTGTTGCAATAAAAAGGGAGGACGGCGGCAGCATCCTTTTCAGACAGAAACGCCCGGGCAAGGACGGCAAAATATTCACGATATATAAATTCCGGTCGATGATCGAAAACAATGAACCTGAGGTGATTACAGGGAACGATATGACAAGAATGACCAGAACGGGAAGGTTCATCAGACGCTTCAGCATAGATGAGCTTCCCCAGCTGTTCAATGTCATAAAGGGAGAGATGAGTTTTGTCGGACCTAGGCCCCTGTTGGTTGATTACCTTCCCTATTATGATGAAAATCAGGCAAGGCGGCACGATGTAAAGCCTGGTCTGACGGGACTGGCGCAGGTAAGCGGAAGAAACGAATTGAGCTGGGATGATCGTTTGAATAAAGACATTGAATATGTTGGGGAAATGTGTTTCATCCTGGATGCAAAAATTGTTATAATGACAATAATAAAAATATTGAGCGGATCAGGGGTCAATAGAAACGAATACGAAACGATGGTTAGGTTTGACGATTATGCAAGGGAAAAAAAATAAAAGATTACTGATACTTGGGGCGGGAGGCCATGGCAGGGTCGTTGCCGACTGTGCCTATGAAACCGGATATTACAGGGAAATAGCTTTCCTTGACGATGAAATGAAAGGGAAATCGATCCTGGGACATGATGTTGTCGGGGGATTCAATGATTTCATGGAAGCTTCCTCTGGGTTTGACGAACTTTTTGTTGCCATTGGCAAAGACACTTTAAGAGTGGAATGGATGGAAAGAATAGCCGGGGCCGGATACAGGATTGCTGTTCTTGTTCATCCCGGCGCCTGGGTCAGCAGACATGCCATAATCGACTTCGGGAGCGTCGTCCTTGCCGGTGCGGTGGTTAATTCGAACGCCAAACTTGGAACCGGTGTTATTATAAATACAAATGCGGTTGTTGAGCATGACTGCGTCATTGGGAAAGGCGTGCATGTGTCCCCGGGTGCAATAATAGCGGGAAATGCTGTAATCGGGGAGTATACATGGGTATGCATGGGGGCGAAAGTATCCAATGATATAAAGATAGGCAGGAACTCGGTGATAGCGGCGGGTGCAGTTGTAACAGGGGATGTCGGTGATTATGTCATGGTCGCGGGGATACCTGCGGGAATAAAGAAGGAACTTAAATGAGGGAACGAATCTATTTGTCGCCCCCCCATATGGGAGGGAATGAAATCGAGTACATCAAGGAGGCATTCAGCAGCAATTGGATAGCCCCGATGGGACCTCAGGTAAATGAATTTGAGCGGGAAGTGGCGGAAAGGATCGGCGTCAAGGGCGCCCTTGCCTTGTCATCTGGAACAGCCGCAATCCATCTGTCGCTCAAAGTGCTTGGAGTCAAGGAAGACGACCTGGTTTTTTGTTCGGATTTCACTTTCTCCGGTTCATGCAATCCTATAATGTATGAGAAAGCAAAGCCGGTTTTCATAGACGCCGATCCGGAAACATGGAATATGTCTCCAAAAGCCTTGAAATATGGACTCGAATGGGCGAAAAGCATTAATAAGATGCCAAAGGCTATTATAATAGTGGACTTATACGGGCAAAGCGCAGATTATGAAAGACTTCTTCCATTATGCCGCGAGTATGGGATTCCTGTCATAGAAGATGCCGCGGAAGCCATGGGAGCCGTGCATAATGGCAGGGCTTGCGGTTCATTCGGGAATCTCAGTGTTTTCTCTTTCAACGGAAACAAGATTGCGACTACTTCAGGCGGGGGAATGGTGGTATCCGATGACCTGGATGCCCTGGCTAAAATGAAGTATTGGTCAATGCAATCAAAGGGAGACAGCCTTTGGTATGAGCACCGTGAACTGGGTTATAACTACAGGCTCAGCAACATAAGCGCGGCAATCGGGCGGGGTCAGATGGATGTGCTTGACAAGCATATCAAAAGAAGAGAAGAAGTATTCAAGAGATATGAAGAAGGTTTTTCAAACAATGAATATATAAAAATGATGCCGGTTTCCAAGGCGGGAAGGCCTAACTACTGGCTTTCCGTGATACAGATTGATGAAAAAAGCCCGGTTTCCCCGATGAATATAATAAATGGACTTGGTGAGGAGAACATTGAGGCGAGGCCGGTGTGGAAGCCCATGCATATGCAGCCGTATTTCGAGCAGTACGAATTTTTTGCACATGATGAATACATTGGCAGGGAAATATTCAAAAAAGGGGTCTGCCTGCCATCGGGTTACAATGTTGTCAGTGACCAGGATGAAATAATAGACCTGATAAACCGGATGTTTTGATAGAAGCCGGGGTTTTGGCTGAGTAATGTGAAATATTGGCTTGGGCTGTAAACAACCGGTTCAGATGCAATGCCAGAATTCCACCGGAACGGATTGATGATATTTACAAATATCCTGTTTCGGATAATCCGGGTGAGTGCAATGCTATGGGAAGCAAAGTGAGAATGAAAAGAAAAATCTGTTTTGTGACCACAGTGCCAATGACAATGCGGGCGTTCGTGCTCGATGCCGCGTCATACCTGCATGAAAAAGGCGGATATGAGGTTGTGCTTGCCTGCAGTCCGGACGAGGATTTTGCCGGGACCGTTCCGGACGGCGTCAGATTTTTCCCGGTGGAGATGAAAAGAGGCGCCGACCTGTTGTTCCTGAAACGGATTTTAATGCTGCGAAGATTTTTCAGGAAGGAAAAATTCGACATGGTGCAGTATTCGACGCCCAATGCCTCGCTGTATGCCTCAATCGCCTCATGGCTGGCAGGGGTTCCGGTACGGCTGTACTGCCAGTGGGGAATCCTGTACACCGGATATGGCGGATTGAAAAGAACATTCTTCAAGGTTTTGGAGAAAACCGTCTGCAGGCTGTCGACATGGATTGAGCCTGACAGCTTCGGCAACCTGGAATTCAGCCGGGGAGAAGGCTTGTACGGGGAGGCAAACAGCAGCGTGATATGGAATGGCAGCGCATGCGGCATTGACCCGGTGAAGTTTGATATAGGGCAAAAGCCGGCATGGCGAAAGGAAACCAGGGACAGGTATGGAATAGCCGAAGGAAGCTATGTAATCGGCTTCGTGGGAAGGGTCACCAGGGACAAGGGAATCAATGAGCTTCTGTCCGCGGCGAGGGTGTTTTTTAAAAGGCATGACGAGGCCATGCTGATGATAGTCGGGGATCAGGGAGGATCCGCCACGATAGACCCGCCGCTGCTCGAGTGGTCGTTGAATGAAAAGCGCATCATATACACTGGCAGGATGCCGGATGTCTGGAAGATGCTGTCGGCGATGGATCTTTTCATACTTCCAAGCTACAGGGAAGGCTTCGGGTCCGTCGTTATAGAAGCAGGGGCCATGGGGCTTCCTGTGATTGTAACAGACATACCGGGGCCGACCGAGGCTATCATCGAAGGCGTCACGGGCCTTGTCGTGGAAAAGGGATCCCCCGACCAGCTTCTGAAGGCAATCGAAAAGATATATCAGGACAAGGGGATGGCCATGGAATTCTCAGCAGCGGGCAGTGATTTCACGCTTTCAAACTTCAGGCGCGGCATCTTTTTGGAAAAGCTGTTGATTGACAGGGAAAGGCTGCTGGGTCAGGCCAATGACTGATGGATCAAAGGCGCCCAGGGTCACCGTGATAATGGGAGTGTACAACTGCGGGGACACGCTGGAAGAGGCGCTTGATTCATTGCTGAACCAGGATTACCGCGATTTTACGGTGGTCATATGCGACGACGGTTCAACTGACAATACATATGGAATCGCCTTGGAATATAGCGAAAGGCATCCCGGCAGATTTGTTCTTCTGAGAAACGGACGGAACATGGGATTGAACCATACGCTCAACGAATGCCTTCGGATGGCAGGGGGAGAGTATGTGGCAAGAATGGACGGCGATGATGTTTCACTCCCGGAAAGGCTGGGAAAGCAAGTCGCATTCCTTGATTCGAACCCGGAATACGCCATTGTCAGCACCCCTTTGATATATTTTGATTCCAATGGCGAATGGGGGACCGGAAAACCAAAGGCCATGCCCACGGCCAGGGACATCCCCCGAAGAACGCCGTTCGCACATGCCGCCGCCATGATCCGAAAGCATGTTTTGGATGAAGTCGGAGGATATACGGTGGACAGGCGGCTCCTGCGGGTCGAGGATTACCACCTTTGGATAAAGATTTATCAAAAGGGATACAAGGGATTCAACCTGCAGCAACCTCTGTACAAGGCAAGGGACGACGAGGAAGCCGCCGGCAGAAGAACTACGCGGCAAAGGCTTTCCGAGGCATATGTGAAATATCTGGCCGTCCGTATGCTGGGGCTTCCGGCATGGATGCTGGCGCATGCGCTCAGGCCGCTTGCGATGACGCTGGTTCCGGGTTGCATATACAGTAAATTGAGAAAGGCAAGGTATGAGGCGGGAATGAAGGATGGCCATGACGCCGGTACCGGCGGAACGGGGGGGATGGAATGACCATATTCTGGATATTGCTGTTTGCATCAACTTCCGTGGCATATGCTTCCGGGCATTTTTGCGTCAGAAGAATAAAAACATCCCCCGGCGACATCCAGGAGCCATCGGCCAGACCCAATCCATATCTCTTCGCAGGGGCCGCCGGCCTGCTCATATTTTTTTCGGGAATGAGGTCAAGCATAGGGGATACCGGAAATTATATGTATTTCTACAAGAACCATATTGACGATATAAAAAGCGCATTCACCGACCCGAGGTGGGTTTTCAATATCTACCAGTTCCTGATAAAGAAAGTGTTTCCACATCCCCAGGCATTGCTTTTTATTTCGGCGCTCATAACGATAGGCCTGATATTCATTGTGCTGTACAAGTACAGCGACATGCCGTATATGTCCGTGTTCCTTTTCATTGCCGGGGGATATTATCTGACATCGATGAATGCACTGAGGCAGTATCTGGTCGCAGCCGTGCTGTTTTGCACAATTGATATGATCGCAAGAAAAAAGTGGCTGCCATTCTTTGTACTCGTGATTTTCATTTCCCTGTTCCATGTGAGCGCGCTTATCATGATCCCGGCATATTTCTTTGTAAGGACCAGGGCATGGTCTCCGAAGGCATGGGCGGTCCTTGTTGCCGGGGTCGCGCTGGCAGCGGGCTTCTTCCTTTATTATGATTTCTTCGCAAGGATTGCAATAATGGCAAAGCAAGGGGAGTTTCTGAACACGTTCGCACAGGATGAGTTTTCCGGAGCCAATGTACTGAGGGTGCTGGTCGCCGCCGTGCCTCTCGCACTTTCATTCGCATTCAGGAAAAGACTCAGGGAAAGAATGAAGAATTTTGACATATATACCAACTTCTCGATGCTTTACTTCATTGTGATGCTGTTTTCACTGCACAACTGGCTGTTCGCAAGATTCGGGATGTATTTCGGGCTTTTCAACCTGTTGCTGCTTCCTGGGATAATCAGGCATTCATTCAACAAGGAGATGCGCCTTGCGGTCGGTTATGCCATGGTTGCATGCTTCATGGCGTATATGTTCTTCGAGCTGCAGCCCCATGTGTACGCGAGCTATTTCCTGAATATAAATCCGGAATTGATAGGCCCTATGACAAGGGGGACCTATTAGGCGGGGGAGGATATGAAAAAGATACTATTCATGATACCGACGCTGGGCGGGGGCGGGGCTGAGAAAAGCCTGGTCAACCTTGTAAATGCCATGGACAGGGATAAATATGACATATCTGTCCTTATGCTGTTCGACACAGGCGTACGCAGGGACGAAATCGCTCCGCATGTCAGGCTGATTCATGTATTCAAGAGAATGTTCAGGGCCAATTCATATATATTCAGGATATTCAGCCCGGAGTTTCTGTTCAGGAAATTCGTGACGGAAGATTACGACATGGTTATTTCATATCTGGAGGGAAACACATGCAGGATTGCATCGGGCTGCACCGCGGCGGAAACCGGTAAAATAACCTGGCAGCATACCGCTGTTGAAAACAGGAGGGACCTTGTGCGCCCTGTATACCGAAGCCTCAGGGAGGCCCGGGCTGTCTACGGGTCATTTGATGAAGTGGCTGCCGTATCGGCAGCGGTCAGGGAGTCGCTGGAGAATGTCCTTGGCATTGGGAATGACATCAGGGTTCTGTATAACCCGGTCGACTCAATGGAAATCAGGCGTCTTTCGGAGGAGCCGGCGGAAGATGGGTTCCCTGACAGGGGAATTGACATCATTTCCGTCGGCAGGCTGAACAAGACAAAGGGATACGGAAGGCTGATTGATGTGTTCCGGAGGCTGGTTGATGAAACCCCACACGGCCCGGAGCTTCGCCTGCATATAATCGGGCAGGGAGGACAGGAAAGGAAGCTTCGCAAGAAGATCGGGAAGCTTGGCTTGGAAGGACGCGTGTTCCTCATGGGGTACAGGCCCAATCCATATAAATACATGAAGGATGCGGACTTTTTTGTTTCATCCTCGTTCGTGGAAGGGTTCAGCACTGTGGTTTCGGAAGCCTTGATCCTGGGGATTCCGGTTGTGGCGGCCGATTGCTCCGGCATGACGGAGATTCTTGGGAAAAACGATGAATATGGAATAATTGCAAAAAACAGCGAAGAAGGACTGTTCGAAGCCATGAACAGGATTCTTTCCGGGCCGGGGCTTCTGGAGCATTACAGGAAACAGGCTGAAATCAGAGGCAGGATTTTCGGGATTGAAAATGCCGTCCGGGCAATCGAGGATTTCATAGACGATGCATTTGACAGGAGGGGACATGCAGGCTGAAAAAGTCAGTGTGATAATCGCCGTATATAATTGCGAGGAGCATATCGAGGAATGCGTCGAATCAATTATCTCGCAGACTTACGGGAATATCGAGTTGATTCTTGTCGACGACGGATCGACCGACATGTCCGGCATGATATGCGGGGAGTTTGCGGCCTGCCATGAATGGATCACGTGCATCCATGGCGAAAACGAAGGGCTTTCGGCGGCAAGGAACAAAGGGCTTGACGAAGCCTGCGGGGAATATGTCATCTTCATGGATGCGGACGACCATGCGGAGCCGGACATGGTCAAAACCGCCGTGGAAAAGATTGCAAAGACCGGCGCGGATGCATGCATCTGGGGATATTACGCCGATTTCGTCGATAATGCCGGACATAAAATAAAAACAATAGAGCATCATTGCATGGAAGGGCTGTATGCCGGCCCGGGACTTGGAGACATCGCCGGTACAGGCGGCGCAACCAGTTTTCTGGGATACGCATGGAACAAGATATACAAGCGCGGTTTGATCGAGCAGGGCGGTCATCGCTTCGAAAAAGGATTGTCGCTCATAGAGGACATCGTCTTCAATTCACAGGTCCTGTCACAGTGCAAAGGGATATGTTTCATCGACAGGCTGTTCACGCACTATATGCAAAGGCCGGCGCAAAGCCTGGGTAAAAAATTCCATGAGGGCCATTTCAGGCTGATGCAAAGGGCATCTGGATCAATAAGGACATTGTACGAGGCCTGGGGGTCGGACACGGCGGCGGTAAATGAGATAGTGGGCAGGGTTTCATTCGGGTATCTGAAGTCATCCCTGATATCGCTTCAGTTGTCAGAACTTGGAATGAAAAGGAAGAAGCAGCTGCTTGACGAGTTCATCGGCAGTCCCACGGGAAGGGAATTGCTTAGGAGCGGGGGCCCGGGCAGCCTTGCGGACAGGGCGGTTTCATTAATGCTGGAATGCGGCTTGACAGGCCTTGTGCTTTTGGCATACGGGGCGAGGGTAAGAAGAAGCTCCCAGCCCGGGTGTTCTGAAAACGGTGAATATATCAAGAAATCGGCGATACGATTGAAGCTTTTTGCCAGGTACATGCTATCCCCTGGAAAAGGAGAGTTTCCCGGCGCAAGGCCCGGCGTAAAAAAAATAGTAGTAGCCCTGGCCGCCGATTACGGGAATCTGGGGGATGCCGCCATAACGGTCGCGCAATCAAAGTATCTTGAAAAACGTTTTCACGGATACAGCATTGTTGATTTCCCGATAAGCGCTACATTCACTGGAATGAAAAGGTTGAGGAAATCACTGTCCAAGGAGGATATAATCACGCTCACAGGAGGCGGGAACACCGGGGACAGGTATGACGACATTGAATACTGCAGGCAATTCATAATAAAAAGGTTCCGTAAAAATGCAATCTTTTCATTTCCCCAGACGGTTGAATTTTCAAGGACCCCGTCCGGCGCAAGGGCCCTGGCAAGGGCGGTGAAAGTCTATTCGGGGCACCGGGAACTGGTTCTTTCGGCGAGGGACAGGAAATCATATGAAGAGTACAGGCGGAGTTTCAAGGATAATGAATGCGTGCTTGCCCCTGATGCCGCGCTTTTGCTGGAGGCCGGCGTCAAAGCATATGAAAGAAGCGGAATATTGATGTGCATGCGAAATGACGGCGAGAAAAAAATCAGCGCTGAAAGTGAGCATGAGCTTTTCAGAAGGCTTTCCGGGGTTTGCGAAACCAAAATGATCGACACGCATATTGACCGCCGCGGGATGACGCCGCTGCAAAGGGAGGAGGAGCTTGAAAAGCTTCTCGATGAAATCAAAAAGGCAAGGCTTGTCGTGACTGACAGGCTGCATGGAATGATAATCTGCGCCGTTGCCAAAACCCCGTGCATAGCGCTTGACAACGGCAACCGCAAGATATCCGGATTTTATGAATGCTGGCTGAAAGGCCTGGGATTCATTGATATGATGTATACTGCAAACGTCGATGAAACGGCAAGACGGGCATCGGTTCTTGCAAAAATGGATACAGCAAGCCTGGCGCCTCCCGGATTTACAGAGGAATTTGAAGTCATCGGTAAAATGATGGACGGGCTGATGAACAACCGAAAACACATAGGCGGCGGCATGCCGTGGAAACATGTAAAGGCCGTGGCAGGGAAAAATGAATAAGGATAGCAGAAAATTGAATTCATTCAGGAATGCATACATGGGCATATTGGTGCATGTGCTTATCATCGGCCTGAATTTCATAACAAGGACCGTTTTCATCAGATATCTGAACATAGAATATCTCGGCGTTAACGGGCTTTTCACCAACATACTTACTGTGCTGTCGCTTGCCGAGCTGGGCTTTGGGTCCGCTATGACCTACAGCATGTACAAACCCGTCGCCGGGGGGAAACAGGATGAAGTGCGGGCGCTGGCAGGTTATTTCGCCAGGATATATGGAATCGTCGGCATTGCCATAGGCGCCGCGGGGCTGCTGCTTGTCCCGTTCCTCGACGGTCTTATAAAAAATTCGCCGGGCATCGGCAATATACAGTTGATATATGTCATTTTCCTGGCCAATTCATCTGCCACCTATTTCTTCGCCCATAAAAGGGCGGTTGTCACCGTACACCAGAAGAATCATGTGCTGTCCCTTTACCACCTGTTGTTTTCAATTCTAAAGGCCGCAGGCCAGATAACGATACTGGCTCTTACCCAAGACTTCATACTTTTCCTGCTGGTTCAGTCCGCAAGCATCATACTTGAGAACATTTTCATATCAATGAAGGCAAACCGCATGTTTCCGTACATTAGGAACCTGCGGGGAAGCAGTCTTCCCGTCGCGCGAAAAAGGGAAATATGGCAGAATGTAAGGTCTATTATTATATATAAGATAGGCAGCACGGCCATGAACGGCACGGACAACATCATCATATCGGCTTTCATCGGCGTGGCGTGGGTCGGGATGCTTTCAAACTATACTCTGATCATGGGCTCGCTGGCCATGCTTGTCTACCAGTTCACAAGTTCGATATCTGCTTCCGTGGGAAATTTCATCGCAAGCGAGAGCAAGGAGCGGCAGGAAGACCTGATAATGAAAATCACATTTGCGAATTTCATGCTCTATGGATTTTCATTCGTGTGCCTGTATGCGCTTATGAATCATTTCATTATGCTTTGGATAGGGGCGGATTATATCCTTGACCGGAGGATTGTGTTTGTCATTGCCCTTAACTGGTTCATCGAGGGAATGATGGGTCCGGTATGGACGTTCAAGTCGACCATGGGGCTCTTCAGGCGGGGACGGCTGAGGCCGGCTGCCTCAACTGTGATTAACATCGGCCTCTCAATAATACTGGCATTGAAAATGGGTGTGTTCGGGGTTCTTCTTGCCACTGCGGCCACCAGGCTTCTGACCAGCGTGTGGTACGATCCGCTGATAGTCTATAAGCATGGACTGGGCAAGTCGCCGCGCGGCTTTTTCATCGAACTGGCGAAATACTCGGTGGTGGCGCTGGCCTTTGCCTTCGGCGTTTCGGCTCTTGCGGACATGGTATGGAACAATACGGCCCTGTCGTTTGTGATTGAAGTTGTCATCTGCATAACGGTTGTACCATTCGGATTTTTCCTTATCTATTCAAAAACTGAAAAATTCAGGTATCTTGTTGATGCAATGAAGGAAATAATTCAAACGGGCGGCAGACAGGGGAAGGAATAGCCATGGAAATGAAGATTTCGGTCATAGTTCCGGTATTCAACGGGGCGGGCACACTTGAGAGGTGCCTCGGGAGCATTGCCCGGCAAACGCTGGAAGAGCTGGAGGTCATTGTCGTCAATGACGCATCAACAGATGATAGCATGGAGATAATCGAATCATTCGCAAAAAAGGACAGTAGATTCAGACCGTTCGCCCTGGGGGTGAATTCGGGCATCAGTGCGGGCCGGAATCTGGGGCTTGACAATGCAATAGGTCAATATGTGGCTTTTGTGGATTGCGATGACTATTTGGAACCGGAAATGTACGAGGAGCTCTATGTATGCGCGGTTTCAAACGACGCGGATGTCGTTATCTCGGATTATTACAACTGGGACGGAAAGATCGTAAAGACCGGGCTGCCGCCGGGAAGGGTGCTTGCGGGGGATGAAAAGAACAAGGCTTTTCAAAAAGCGAACACCGGCTTTCTTCTTCCGTTTTCGTGGAGAAGCCTGTTCAGGAGGGACGCCGTGAACGGACTCAGATGTGAAATAAGCCTTAGAAACAGCCAGGACTCGCTTTTCAACCTGATAATGTACATTTCATGCGGCCGCCTTGTTTACCTGGACAAGGCTTTCTATCATTATATCTTCAGCCCGGGAGGCATTGCCGCATCCAGAAATAAGAAAGAGGGGCTTCTTAAGGAACTCGAAAGCCTTTATAATCTTAAAATGGAATTTTACCGTTCCCGCAGCCTTCTAGATCATATCGAGGATTTGTATGACTATACGATACAGCATACGCTTGTGATGCTTATAGGGAATCTTGCCAGGGAAATCGATTGCAGGACAATGTGGCGCGAGTTGAGGGCGGCCGGTGAATCGCATATGGCCAGGGAGAGCTTCAAAAGGCATCCGACGTCGATTGGACGCATGCCGGTTACGCCAGTCCTGAGGATTTTGGCATGGCTTTTCAAATTCAGGCTGTATTTGCCGGCCGGAATTTTGATAAGATTGATAAGGATAAAGAATTCCGCCTGAGCATTACGTGGGCGGCGGGAGTTCCTTCATGCGGAACCTTGCCGGAATGCAGGGCAAGGCATGCGCTGTATAAAGGAAACAAGGAAATGAATCAACACAGGGAAAGGATGAAAAACCATGGGAGATTTGCCAAACCTTATATGTCCGGGAGCTCAGAAAGCGGGAACGACAACCCTGTACCAAGTACTGCGCCAGCACAGGGACATTGCCTGCGGCGATGCGAAGGAACCGCAGTTCTTCGACAAATTCTTTGAAAATGGAGTCGATTGGTACAGGAAGCTTTATAAAAATGCCAAAGATGCAAGATATCTGATGGATTTCACGCCCGGCTATATGTCGGAGGAAATTTTTGTAGAGCGAATGAGACAAACGCTAGGGGAGGATATACGGATACTGTTCATGCTCAGGAACCCGGTAGACAGGATGTATTCGGCATACAATATGTTCAAGAAGGCGGGCATCGAATCGGAGAACGACGCCAGGAAGGCATTTTACCGGGACTTCGGGGATTATCTGAACAAGGCCGGGAGAACCAGATATTTCAGGGACGGACTCTACGGGGAACAGATCAGCTATTTCATGGAGCGGTTCCCGGTGGAAAATATGAAGTTCATTATTTTCGAGGAATTCACGAAGGACATCATGACCTCGGCGCGCGAAATATTTGATTTCCTCGGGCTGGATGATGACGGGGCCATCGATTATGGCGTATGGGCGAACAAGACCAGGGCGGTGAAGGCGACCAAAAAGGCGGTCCTGACCAGAAAGGCAGCCAATCTGGTTCCGCGTAAGCTGCTGGCTGTCGTACCATTGAAGACCAGAAAATTCATGCGGCATGTCATCTACAGGACTTTTCTCAGGACCCGGGCTTACGACGACAGTGTGAAAGACCATGCCCTGTGCGCGGAAATGATGGATAAATACATGCCCGGCATCAAGGACCTTGAGCAAATCATCGGCAGGGACTTATCTATATGGTACGGGAAATACCAGGAATCCTGAGACTGATTTGACAGTGTCCGCCGGGGTTTCGGAAGCAACGGGGCCGCACGGGAAAATCGAGGGGTTCATTTGCCATAGGTTTCTGATAAAATATCAGTTGGAACGATTATTCGAGCGGGGTGAGAAAATGGATCATCTGGACAGGCTGGAGGCACGGTCGGTGCATATTCTGAGGGAGGCGTACAGCGAATTCAAGAACCTGTGCATGCTTTGGTCGATCGGAAAGGACAGCACGGTCTTGCTTTGGCTTGCAAGAAAAGCCTTTTTCGGACACGTTCCCTTTCCTCTCGTGCATATAGACACATCTTTCAAGATACCCGAAATGATAGCTTACAGGGACAGGCTGGCAAGGGAGTACGAACTCGACATGATCTATGGACAGAACAAGGATGCCCTTGGAAAGGGGCTTACTTTTCCGGACGGAAAGCTGACCAGGATCGAATGCTGCAGGCTCCTTAAGACCGAGGCCCTGAGAAATACCCTGAGCGGGGAATGGGAAAGATTCCGGATGAACCACAGGACAGGCGAATATGAGCCCGATGCCTGCAGGGAGCCGTACACCGGGGTAATCGTCGGGGTAAGATCCGATGAAGAGGGAAGCAGGAGCAAGGAAAGGTATTTTTCTCCGCGCGACAGGAACAACGACTGGGAAATAGGAGACCAGCCCCCCGAGTTCTGGAACCAGTACAAGACTGATTTCGCTCCCGGCACCCATGTGCGCATCCATCCCCTCCTGGACTGGACCGAGAAGGACATATGGGAGTATATAGGAAGGGAAGAAATACCCACGGTATCCCTTTATTATGACAACGGAAGCGGCTATCGATACAGGTCGCTTGGGTGCGGACCCTGCACGAAACCGATTCATTCCACGGCAAAGGATGTCGCAGGGATAGTGGAAGAGCTTGAGAGCGGCATGCTCAGGAATATCGCCGAGAGGTCCGGCAGGGAACAGGACAAGGAAGACGGCGGCGGACTGGAGGAGTTGCGTAAAGATGGATATATGTAGCCAAAGGGGCGATATGAATATAGTTGTGGCCGGGCATGTGGACCATGGCAAGAGCACGGTCATAGGGCGGATGCTTGCTGACACCGGGTCGCTGCCCGAGGGTAAGCTCGAGCAGGTCAAGGAAAACTGCAGAAGAAACTCAAAGCCTTTTGAATATGCGTTTCTTCTGGATGCCCTTAAAGACGAGCAGTCCCAGGGTATTACGATAGACTCAGCAAGATGCTTTTTTAAAACGGAAAAAAGGGACTATATAATAATCGACGCCCCCGGACATATTGAGTTTTTGAAGAACATGGTAACCGGCGCATCGAGGGCTGAGGCTGCGCTGCTCGTAATTGATGCAAGCGAAGGGGTGATGGAAAATTCAACCCGGCACGGGTACCTCCTGTCAATGCTCGGTATAAGGCAGGTTGCCGTTGTCGTAAACAAGATGGACCTTGCGGGCTACAGCCGGGAGGTTTTTGAAAGAATCAAAAAGGAATATGCCGGTTTTTTGGAAAAGATAAACATACATGCCGGTGCGTTCATCCCTGCAAGCGGAAAGACGGG
>JAFGQE010000048.1 GCA_016935835.1 Clostridia bacterium
TCTTTATGTTTTCTATGATGGCGGATCCGTTTTGCCTGCAATCGGCAACGGTCACAGGAAGTGAAACGGCCGCAGTCTTTACAAAACCATACTTCATAAAACACCTCTGCATTATTTTATCACACAAAGACTATTCAAGCACAGCCCCGAGTACCCTTAGGAAATTTCCCGACGCGATATTCCTCACATCTTGTTCGCTGTAATTGATCCGCAGCAGGGTTTCGATGACCAAAGTCAGCTCTTGCGGGCCACTTATGGCGGACTTATCCCTGTCAATGCCATCGAAATCACATCCAAACCCTACATGCCCGGGGCCCGCCGTTGCGCATATATGCTCAATATGAGCAATTACTTCGTCGATTCCCGCCCTGCAGTCGTCGCTGAGAAAACACGAATACATATTTATGCCCGCGACACCGCCCGAACCGGCCAGCGCCCTCAGCATTGAATCATCAAGGTTCCGCTTGTTGCCGCATAGTTTCCTTGCATTTGAATGCGTCGCTACAAAAGGCTTTTTATTTTTCCGGGCGATCCCGGCAATCTCATAAAAACCCTTGTCGCATATATGCGAAACATCGACAAGAATCCCCATTTCCATCGCTTTTTGAACTATCATGCGTCCTGAATCCGTAAGCCCGCCTCCCGTATTCC
The DNA here is from genome assembly GCA_016935835.1 of Clostridia bacterium. Lineage (GTDB taxonomy): Bacteria > Bacillota > Clostridia > DUPQ01 > DUPQ01 > JAFGQE01. The sequence continues at coordinate 652 of JAFGQE010000048.1, forward strand.
CGCCCACACCGCATGCGAACTCATTGTCCGGGTTCCATGTCAGCGAGATACACCTTACGCCATTTTCATAGAGCGTCTTCAGCCCCTCTGCATCCCCTTGCAAAAAATCAAGCCCCTCCAGCGACAACAAAGCGCTGAGCCGATTTGAATTCAGGTCACTTTTCGAAAGAATTTTCAATATTCCGAAATCGGCGGTGGTTTTGTGATACAGGGAGATCATCTTCCACACGTCTTCCTTTTGCCTTGAAACCGTATATGAAGGAGATTCAAAAACCGCAAAGAACTGCAGCATTCCGTCCCTTGAGGCATTCGCAAAGCCTTCATGGTTAACCTGAAGGCTTTCATCATTGAAATCCGTATTTTTTATCAGCATCCCGTTAAGGGTATCGCAATGGGCGTCGACTATAAACATATCATACCTTTCGGGCTGTCGTATTGCGCCCGGTCGAAGTTAATCATGAGGCGCTTATACGGTGGATTGGCAGAATCCCAGAATGTCCGCCATTACTTCTTCCTTGTTCAATTCATTTATCAGTTCGTGCCTTGCGTCTTCATAAAGATTCAGTCTTACATTCTTTACGGAAAGCTTCAGCAATCTTTGTGAAAATTTCCTCGGGCCGTTTCCGAAATCGCCAACGGGATCCATTTTCCCGGATATAAGCAATATTTTCATTTGTCCCGGAATCTTCGAAAGCTTTTCAGGTTTATACAATTTCATCAAAAACCCGCTGAATTCACAAAACATATGGGCGGAGCAAACAAATCCGCATCTTGGGTCGGATATATATTTGTTGACGGCTTTCCCATCCCTGGTCAGCCAATCGAATTTCGTCCTTGCAGGCTTGAATCGGTCGTTGAATTTCCCAAATGCCAGGTTATGGATAAAGACAGACTTGTATTTCTTCCCGAATATAAAGGACGCCAGCCCGGCCATGATTCTTCCTGAGTGAATCAACACAGGATTCTGGGCATCGTTGGTACCCGACAATATGCATCCTATGAATTCATTGCCAAAACGGCTGATTGCGTCAATGGCTATGAAAGAACCCAGGCTATGGCCAAAAAGTATTATCGGCCGGCCATGGATTCTCTTAAGTTCCCTGCCGCCCTCTTTCAGGGCGGAAGCACAGATATCGAAGCCTCCCTCAGGCCAGAGTCCCGGAATGGAAGGGTCCTTGATTGAATCCCCATGACCCGGAAGGTCCAGGGAAGCAAATCCAAAGCCGTTTTCAAGCAGATAATCCCTCAGATGACCATATCTTCCGGAATGCTCCATCATTCCATGAACCACAAGGACCATGGCCCTGCTATCCTGTTTCACGGATGATACCAGATTGAACTCCTGTCCGGATATCACTATTTTCGTTGTGATGGTTTCGTGTCCTGCCATTTGGAAACCTCCGTCATGTCTTTAATTTTTAATCCCGTAAGGCGGTGAATCACCGTATATTATACTCAGCGCATGCAGTGCGCGCGAACAGCATGTATAGAACAATTTGCGGTCCTTTTCCCCGCTGAAGCGGTCTTCGTTTGAATCAATTACTACAACCGCGTCGAATTCAAGGCCTTTTGCCAGATATGAAGGAAGCACAACGGTTCCCGTCGTAAAGGAAACATCAGTCTTTTTTATCAATTTAATGCTGTCATCCCCAATACCCCTGTGCAGATGCTCGGCGGATAAAGCCGTTTTTGTTATTACGGCGATCGACGAGCTTCCTTCCTTCCTGTATTTGTCTATAACCTGAGCCGTTATACCGGTATAATCCCCCTTGTACTGTATCAGCGCGGGTTCATCCCCATCCCTGTCGACATATTCGTAATTAAGGTCCCGGTCAATCAATTTATTGCAGAATCTGGTTATCTGCCTTGTCGACCTGTAGCTTTTTTCAAGCCTTACGGTATATGATTCCGGAGCCGTGGAAACATTCATGTCGTTTGTATCCGTAAGATGATTTATTGCCTGATTGGAATCCCCCAGAAGTGTCATCGGGATACTCCTGAACAACTTGAAGAACACAAGCATCTCTATATGCGAGTAATCCTGAACCTCGTCGATGATCACATGCTTTATTTCCTCAAAATCCCAGCCGTAGCCAAGAAGAAGCTTGAGATACATGACCGGCGCAAGGTCCTCATAGGAGATGTGACCGGACTCAATGCTTCGCCTGAATCTTGACGCATACTTTCTTTTTTCATAAAATGCAAGAAATCCGCCGTATAGGTCAAAAGGATCCGGATGCGTCATATCATAGGATATTTTCCGCACTTCCTCTATTATTCCCTTTGCTATGTAGGCGGCTTTCCTGCCTTCATTCTGATCTCCCTTTGCAACCTCAACATAATTTTTTCTTATTTTTCTAGTAAGGTTGACCAACCTTTTTTCCAAAAACGAAAATATCTTTTCAAGTCTTGTAGCTATGGGATGAATCGAGTAATCAACATAGAAAAGCGTCTCAAGCTCTTTTCGCTCTGCGAGAATGTTCCCGTTGTATGATATGTCGGCAAAATCAAATCCGCTTGTTGACAGCCTTGAAACATAGTCCTCGATCTCGCTTGCAAAAGCCGCGCTTCCTTTTTCACGGACGGCCTCCCTGTCTATCGCCCTTGAACCCGTGAGAATTCCTTCCATTTCATTATAATAATCCTCGAACCTATATTTCCCCCCGAGATAAGTTTCGGCAAGTTTCATGAAAGTGGACATCCTCATGTTCTCTTCCCCAAGTTCGGGAAGCACATCGGAAATATAATCGTTGAAAATATCATTGGGAGAATAGACGATTATATTCCTGGCCTTCATTCTGTCCCGGTACCTGTACAAAAGCCATGCCGCCCTGTGCAGGGCTATTGAGGTCTTTCCGCTTCCCGCGGGTCCGTTCACAAAAACTATCCTGTGGTTTTCATCCCTTATCGCTTTGTTTTGTTCTTTTTGAATGCTCGAAACAATGGTTCCCATCCTGGAATTCTTGCTCTCGCTGAGTATTGCCTGCAGTATTTCATCGTCAATCACTATGGATGAATCAAACATAGCCTCGATTTTATCAAGAAATATCCTGTATTGGCGCTTGAGCAGTATCTCTCCCTCTATCGTGCCCGAAACGCTTTCAAAGCCTGCACGGCCGGTTTCACATTCGTAAAACATGCTGCTTATCGCAGCCCTCCAGTCATAGATCAGTATCGTGGATTTTTCTCCCTCAAGAGTGGATGTTCCGATATATATCATATCCGTATCATCAATTCCATCCTCACGGAAATCCACTCTCCCGAAATATGCGGTCTTCCTGAGCAGATACATCTTTTTCAACTGATGAAGAATATTCTCATGCCTCATCATATCCGAATATACGCCATCCAGCAGAGAAAGATTTTCAACTATGTCATCAAAATCATAGTGATAGCTTTTCCCTGAATTCCACATGATTTTGTTGGATGCCCTTATTTGCGAAATGCTTTCGCCGACTCTTTCCTCAAGATTCGCTATATTTTGATTAATCAAAGAAAAAATCTCACTTAGTCTCGATTCTTCAATATTCCATTGTTCTTTTGATAGCGCCATATATCCCTCCGGATTATATTTTCAAGTGTAGATTCCATTTGATTATCTTGACATTTTACATCAAACGGCATGAAAAATCAATCTTCACGTGAGCATCCGCTTCCAAAGGACCCAAAGCCTTGCCATCATTTGAACCGGCGTGGATCCAATGATCTTATTGTTCTAAATATAATGATAATAAAAAAAAGACGGCTTGCCGTCTTTTTCAATTGCCGGATATTATTTTCATCTTGCCGCATAGCCCATTTCGAATGCTTTTTTATTCATATCCAGAAATCTCTCGGGTATTGTTTTCCCAAGGGCCTCTATCCATACTTCCTTGCCGATTTTCATTGTAGCGGCCATCACACCTATCAGCACTACGTTTACCGCCTTTGCTGTTCCGGCTTCCCTTGCCAGCGCCAGGGCATCCAGCGCTATTACATTTTTTACAGCGCTTCTTATTTTATCCTCAATTCCTTCCGGATATACGGCGCTGCCTGTAATTACAGGCATGGGGTTGATTTTTTGCCTGTTCATGATCAATGTTCCGTTTTCCTTTAGGTAAGGAAGCCATCTTGCAGACTCGAGCTCCTCAAACGCCAGCATAAGGTCGGCACCCGCCTTCTCAATAATCGGCGAATTGACCTTCTCGCCATATTTTACATAAGTCACCACGCTGCCGCCCCTTTGCGCCATGCCGTGCACCTCGGACATCTTTACATCATATCCCATTGCAATCAATGCATTTCCAATTATCCTGCTTGCAAGCAGGGTTCCCTGCCCCCCGACTCCGACTATCATGATTGATTCAGCTTTCATATCAGTTGCCCCCCTCCATCCTCATTGCGCCGAACTTGCATACATTCAGGCACAGGCCGCAGCCAACGCACTGTGTTTCATCAATGATAATCTTGCCGTCTATATCCGAAATTGCCGGGCACCCAAGCTTCATGCACATCATGCACCGTTTGCATTTATCATGGTCGACCACCACGCAACCCTTGTATTTTACTGATTTGAGCAGAGCGCAAGGCCTTTGCACTATAATAAGCGATGGTTCATCGGCCTTTGTTTCCTCCTTCAGAACCTTTATGGTATTGTCAACATCAAACGGGTCTATTTTCCTGACCCTTTCAAAACCTATCGCATAAGCGAGCTTCTCTATATCCACCTGCCTGGTCGGTTCTCCCTTTATGGTATATCCGTTGACCGGGTTGTTCTGGTGTCCCGTCATACCGGTGATTGAATTGTCAAGCACAAGGACGGTGCTTATTCCCTTGTTGTATACAATGTCTATAAGGCCTGTTATCCCAGAATGCGTGAATGTGGAATCGCCCATGACACCGATGACTTTCTTTGAAAATTCATTGCCCCTTGCCTTGTTGAAGCCATGGGCCGCAGTGAATCCGGCGCCCATGCAAATGCATGTGTCTAGGGCGTTCAAGGGAGGAAGTGCTCCCAGGGTATAGCAGCCGATGTCGCCGGTTACAATCAGCTTAAGTTTCTTGACGGCATAGAACAACCCCCTGTGAGGGCATCCCGCGCACATTACGGGAGGGCGGATGGGAATGATCTCGTCGTTCAACGAATAGGTGCCCTTTTTTAATCCCAGCAGTTTTTCCCCGAGCAAATCCGCACTGTATTCACCGCACAGAGGCAGCCTGTCCTTACCTTCAACAGCCAGTCCAAGCGACTTGCAATGCTCTTCAATAAACGGGTCAAGCTCCTCAATGACAATTATTCTATTCACTTTCGAGGCGAATTCCAATATCAGGTTGTCGGGAAGAGGATAACACATTCCTATTTTTAAATATGATGCATCAGGGAAAACTTCCTTTGAATATTGATATGCTATTCCCGAAGTTATTATTCCTACCGAGGTATCGTTTATCTCAATCCGGTTGTAATCGCCTTTGTCAGAGAGCAGCTTCAATTTTTCCATTCGCTCTTCGACGATTGCGTGCCTTGCCCTTCCCATGGCGGGCATCATTACATTCTTTGCAGGATTGTATTCATAATCCTTCAGCTGATATTCAACTCTTTCACCCAGCTCAACGATGCTTTGCGAATGGCTTACACGCGTTGAGAGCCGGACCAAAACAGGAGTATCATATTCCTCGCTGATCTCAAAAGCCCATTTTGTATAATCCTTTGCCTCCTGCGAATCGGAGGGCTCAAGCATTACCGTCTTCGAAGCCCTTGCATAATGCCTGCTGTCCTGTTCATTCTGAGAGCTATGCATCCCTGGGTCGTCCGCGACCGCTATGACAAGCCCTCCGTTCGAACCAATGTATGACATGGTGAACAAGGGATCGGCAGCTACATTCAGTCCCACATGCTTCATAGCGGAAAATGCCCTCGCACCCGCAATGGCTGCTCCTGAAGCCACTTCAAGCGCCACCTTCTCGTTAGGCGCCCATTCCGCATATATCCCTTCATAGGCTATTATCGATTCTGTGATTTCCGTACTGGGCGTTCCAGGGTATGACGATACCACCGTCGCTCCCGCCTCATATACGCCCCTGGCAACGGCTTCGTTGCCCAGCATCAGTTTTTTCATCCGGATTCCCCTTAAAATTGTTTTTTATCCCTTAAATCTATTACTCTTTTTGCTTTCCCGGCGGTTCGCTCTATGGACCTCGGTTCAACCAGCTTTACCTTTGCATCTATCTGCAGCACGGTGCGAAGGTCGTGCCTCAGCGTATTCTCGAATTCCTCAAGTTTCCTGTAGCTGTCAAGGATGCTGCCGTCGGCAACCTCCACCTGTATTTCCATTGTATCGATAAACCCATGGCTCTTGAGCACAATCTGATAATACGGCGCAGCGTGCGCAAATTTCATTAGCACCGATTCTATCTGGGACGGGAAGACATTGACGCCTTTTATTATCAGCATGTCATCGGTTCTTCCAAGCACCTTGTGCATCCTGGCGCTGGTTCTTCCGCATTCGCATTTTTCATCAAACAGGACCGTTATGTCCTTTGTCCTGAACCGCAGCATCGGGATTCCTTCCTTTATCAACGTAGTAAGAACCATTTCGCCCTTTTCACCATAGCCAAGGCGACTAAGGGTATTTGCATCGATGATTTCGGGCAGAAACATATCCTCATTGATGTGGAGGCCGTTTTTAAAAGTGCATTCGCCCGATACCCCGGGGCCTATTATCTCCGTCATGCCGTAATTCTCAGTATCCGTTATCCCCCATCTTCGTTCGATTTCGGCAGTCAGCTCGGCGCTGTGCCCCTCTCCGCCGAATAAACCGGTCCTCAGGCCTATGCTCTTGGGATCGATTCCCATGTCCTCGCAAATTTCCGATAGATAGAGCGCATATGACGGGGTTGAAATCAGCGCGGTAGTCCCGAAATCCTGCATGTACATGATCTGGCGCTCGCTGTTGCCGCTGGATGCCGGTACAACGGTGGCCCCAAGCCTCTGCAAACCATAATGAAGACCGAATCCGCCGGTAAACATACCGTAGCCAAACGCCACCTGCGCAACATCATCCTTTGTAATCCCTGCGCACGCGGCAAGCCTAGCGACTGCCTCCGCCCAATCATCCATGTCCTTTTTCGTATATCCCACCACGACAGGCTTACCCGTCGTACCGCTAGAGGCATGAATCTCAACAATTTCAGACATAGGCACCGCAAACATTTCAAACGGATACCCGTCCCTCAGGTCGTCCTTTGTCGTGAATGGTATTTTTTCAATGTCCTCAAGTGTCCTGATATCACCAGGCAGCAGGCCGATTGAATCAAACTTTTTTTTATAGAAAGGAACTTTTTCATAAGAATATATGACTATTTTCCTAAGCCTTTCGGTTTGAAGGGCGGTCATTTCATCCCTTCCCATGCATTCAATGTTTTTATTGAAAATCATATGCAGCTCCCAATGTTTATAGTAAAACAGCGCCTTCATCAGGCGCGGCGTCAATTATGCAGGCAAACCATTTCTCAATCCGGAAAAGGTCCGGATATATCAGCATCAGCCTGATATACGGCAATTCAACCGTGCTACCGTTCTTCGCGCGCCCAATCA
>JAFGQE010000049.1 GCA_016935835.1 Clostridia bacterium
CATGTGATGCGTAAATTCATGCTTCAGGGTTTTTATCAATTCCTGCCTGAAGCGCTCCTTGTTCAGGTGACCATATATTCTCACAAAGGACCCGTAATAAATGGCGATGTACCTGCCCATGTTGCCGCCGCTGTAATACTCGCCCAGTATATAAAGATTGCCATGAGCGACCCTGGTGTTTTTCTTGGCTTCGGGCAAAAGGATTATGCCGCCGTTAAGTTTATTGAAAATCTCCGGGGGAAACCCCTCGGCAATTTCATCAAGCATTACTTCCATTTCTTCCAGTGACATCATTAAAATTGCTCTCCAGTGTTATTTTTAGCTGAACTCGGCGATCAGCTTTTTCAAAACCGCATCGCTAGTCTTTTGATCAAGAAGCGGCGTCTTGCCTTTGAGCACCGGATTCCTGTCATGATATGACGTCAGCTTTTCCCTATATATGACGCCCAGCGGAAGCTTGTCGCCATCCTCCAATGCTTTTTCCATCGCTTTTATTTTATCAGACGGATTGTAGTCCTCATCAAGCTCGTATACGCGTTCCTTATAGTATGCATAAGTGTTTACCTTATTGAAACTGACGCAGGGCTGAAAGATATCAACAAGCGCATATCCGCCATATTCGATCGCCTGTTTCATCAAGGAAACAAGATGCCCGGGATTCCCTACGAATCCGCGTCCGACGAAACCAGCCCCCGCGGCTATTGCCAGAAGCACCGGGTTCATGGGTGTATTTATATTGCCCGACACCTGCACACTTGTTACAAAACCACTGCCGGAAGTCGGGGAGGCCTGCCCCTTGGTAAGCCCGTATACCTGGTTATCGTGGACGAAATGCGTAATATTCACATTTCTTCGAATATTATGAATGAAGTGGTTTCCGCCTTCGCCGTATGAATCGCCGTCGCCGGTGCTCACGATTACCGTCAGCTTTTCATTAGCGATTTTTGCCGCGACAGCGGCCGGCAGGGCCCTTCCATGCAAGCCGCAGAAACTGTTTGCGCTTATGTACTGGGGTATTTTTGCCGCCTGGCCGATGCCTCCGACCATAAGCACATCCTCAGGGGATTTTTCAAGTTCCTCAAGCGCCTTCTTAAGGCAGTTCAATAGGCCGAAGTTGCCGCACCCGGGGCACCATGCAGTTTCATATGTTGAAAAATCGTTTTCGCTCATTTCTTCGCCTCGCTTTCAATCCTTGCGACTATATCCTCCGAAGTCATCTGCCGTCCGTCATATTTCAATATGGCTGAGTCAAAGACCAGGCCTGTTTGTTCCCTTATCAAGGCCGCCAGTTGGCCGGTGGCATTCTGCTCGACGTTGATGATCCTCTCCGCCTTTTTCGCTTTATCCAATAAAGTTTTTTGAGGCAGAGGATATATATCCCCGAATATGAGGGCGGCATATTGATTTTTCTTGCTTGAATTTAGAATGCGTACCGCCTCTGCCAGAGGTCCGTAAGTCGAACCCCATCCAACCAACAGGGTTTTAAATGATTTGTCCCCGATGAACTCAGGCTCTTGCAGCTCCTTGGCAAGCCCATCAAGCTTTTTCATGCGTTTGTCCACCATTTGAACGCGGACTTCTGCGGATTCGGTGATGCGCCCATGCTCGTCATGCTCATCGCTGTCCGATGATACAAGATGCTTGGTTTTACCCGGTATCAGCCTGGGAGATACTCCATTTTCCGTCAGCCTGTATCTTAGATATTCACCCTTGTCCTTGTATGTTTCAGTCTCTTCTTTAATGCCTTCCAAATCAAAGGGCTCAACTGTAGCCGAGGAATCGCCAAGATACTGGTCGCTTAAAATGATGACGGGAATCTGGTATTTTTCGGCCAGATGAAAAGCCCTGATTGTCTGATAAAAGGAATCGCGGTGGTTGCGTAAGGCGATTACCATGCGCGGGAATTCTCCCTGGGATGCCGAGATTACGAACTTCAGGTCGCTTTGCTCCGTCCGGGTGGGAAGTCCGGTGGCAGGCCCGGGGCGCTGCACGTCGACAATAACCAGCGGGATTTCCGCAATGCCTGAAAATCCAAGCGCTTCAACCATCAGTGAGAAGCCGCCTCCCGATGTGCCCGTCATGGCGCGGGCTCCCGCGAACGAAGCTCCCAGGGCCATGTTTATTGCTGCTATTTCATCCTCCGCCTGCTCGACCACGATGTTCGCCTCTTTGCTTTTTGACGCCAGATAAACCATTATCGGGGTAGAAGGCGACATGGGATACGCCGAATAAAACCTAAGCCCGGCGGCTATCGAACCAAGCGCCAGCGCCTGGCTGCCTGAAAGCAGCATCCAGTCCTTGAAATCCCCCTTGACGGCGTCGAATCTTTTCTCAACGCTGTCGAATCCGATTTTTAATGCTTCCTTGTTGATCTTCCAGTATTTTTCATTAAGTGAATTCTCAATGACTTCATCTGAATCTTTAAGGCTTTGCCCAAAAAGCTTCATCACCGCGCCAGCCGCGATTGTTCCCGCGACATGCGGATTTCCCAATTCCTTTGAAGCTTTTTCCATATCGATTTTTATTATCCCGGGTCCTTCAAGTGAGATCTTGCTGTCGCACATTATGAATCCGCCGGCGGAAACCCTGTCCTTGTGAAACTGAATCGTCTCTTCGTTCAGCGCTATGATGCCGTCAAGTTTGTTGCTGTGGGACTGGATCATTTCATTTCCGAAGCGTATCGTTGAAAAATTATGGCCTCCGCGTACGCGGGACATAAAATCCCTTGCGGTGAAAACACAGTTCCCGGACTTTTTCAGCAATTTCTCGAGAATTTCAACAATTGTATCAACTCCCTGGCCTGCCGCCCCTCCAATTAATAAATTGTACAAAATAATTCCTCCTGACGCATAATTCCGATATATAAAATCAATTAACTAATTCATACCCGTTCTTACCCTTTAATAATATCATAAATGAAAAATCGACAAATCATCCCAGGGATAACTTACCGATTTTCGACAAATTATCCCAGGGATAACTTTCCGATTTTCGACAAATCATCCCAGGGATAGTTTGCCGTTGTATGCTTTTGTGTTACCATGGGCTTGATTTGATTATTCTAACGGGGGCATGCAGGCATGAAATTATCGGCATTGACGGATTTCCCGGATGATGCGAGGAAACTTTACACCAAAGGCACAATGGACCTTATGCTGAAAAGACTTAGGCAAGCCGGTGTGTCCAGGGTGTGTTTTCAATATTACGGCAACAGGGATTATGGGTATTTCTGGGATCATGATGCTCCCATCAGCCGGGGTACAGTGGAAACCGCAGGACGGATGCCTGAGTTCAGCAAGGAATATGTCAGGGCTGCCAGGAAATACAACATGGAGACAGTGGCTGTAATGAGGCCGCAGGAGCAAGGCATATGGTTAACATTCTCGCCATTTTATCAGGAATATAAAGAAGGCCGGGGAGTAGGCTGCATTGACGGCAAAATGCTGATAACAACAAAATTTCTTCAGGAGAACCCTCATCTTAGAGTAAAACGCAGAAGCTGGGACGTCGACCCGGAAGCATTGGATGAAAAAGTACACTCAATCAAACTAAAAAAACATAATGACAGGCACAGCCGCATAAAGAAGGAAAATATCAAAATATATACATCCC
>JAFGQE010000050.1 GCA_016935835.1 Clostridia bacterium
TATGACACAGCGCGGTATGCGAGCTTTGTTTTTTTCAAGGAATTCGCCGACCATTTTCTCCGATTCCCCGCGATACCAGTCCTCCAAGGCGCCCTGTGCCGTTTCTTTGGGAACGATTATTCCATCTCCTTGTATTTCCACGGCTAACCCGAACGAAACCCGGTATGGTTTGCCTTTATACAACAGCATCCTGCCTTCATGCAATCCCGGGCCAAAGCCCTTTTCCGATGCGTCAGAGGCTTCACGCAAGCACCTTGAAACCCAATCCCGCTTCTTGTCGAGGAAAGACATCGCCGCCTTTTTTCCCGCCCATGCCGGATACTTTATCCCGACAATCCTGGTTCGCCCAATGGACAATGAAATTGTCCTTCGGTTTTCCGGGCTAAGTTCCACCCGCAATTCATGGCCGTCGATCATAACGGTTTCAGTTGTTTTTTTTAAATACAATCCGCCCCCCGACCATAGTCATCCCAACTTCAATATTTTCATTGAAAATTACAATATCCGCATATTTCCCCGGTGACAGCGATCCCGTGCGGTCATATATCCCCATTATCCTTGCCGGGGTTGCGGTAAGCATCTCAACCGCATTCTCAAGACTGGCCCCTCCCATGGAAGTCATGGTCCTGATCAGTCTGTCGGCCGTGGCTACGCTTCCTGCAAATGCGCTCCTGTCAGGCAGCTTGGCAACCCCATCCTCTATTATGGCCTTTATTCCTGTTTCCCTGTCGCCTACAATGGTTTCCATTCCGGTATCGCCCGCAGCCCTTATTGAATCCGTCACAAGGGCTATCCTGGAAACTCCCTTGTTCTGCAGTATAAGCTTCAGAAGGCTTGCCGGCAGATGGTGTCCGTCCGCGATGACCTCGACATTCATCCCCTCGATCAGAAATGCGCTTTCCACTACCCCGGCCACCCTGTAGGCATCGATCCTCCTCATTATTGAACATCCCGAATAAAGGTGCGTTATCAGCTCAAATCCGCGCTCATATGCCTCGAGCACCTGGGCGTATGTCGCATTCGAGTGGCCGATGGCGGGCATAATGTTCCTTTTTTGCAGTTCCAAAGCAAATTCATGCGCCCCCGGCAGTTCCGGCGCCAGGCTCCATCGCGATATCCTGCCGGATAAGCCGAGTATCTCCATATACTCGTCCTTTCGGGGCGGCCTTACGTATCTTGCATCCTGGGCGCCCCTTTGCTCCATTGCGAAATACGGGCCTTCCAAATGAAGCCCCGGCATCCTTGCCCCGCCCGTATCGCCATGTACATCCGCCTCATATTTTATGATTGCATTCCTGAGGACATCCATCCGGCTTGAAGTCAGTGCAGGGAACAATGTTGTGGTCCCGAATTCAGAATGCTTCCTTGAAATCCTGCCGAACACATCAGGCTCATCGTCCAAAAAATCGAATCCGCCCGCCCCGTGCGTATGGATGTCAATGAATCCGGGCGAAACATATTTCCCGCCCGCATCTATCTCGGTGTCCGCAGGTCCGGTCCTCCCGCCGATTTCAACGATCAAACCGTCGTTTATCAATATCTCGCCTTCTTCCACTATCCTGTAAGGCGTTATTAGTTTTCCGTTTTTTATTTTAATGGCGGCCATAACCATTTCCTCCTAGTATTTGAATTTGGTTTTTTCTCCTATCCTGTTGTTAAGATCGTTCAGAATATCCTGCATTCCGAGCGTTTTCATATCTCTTATATATGTTTCAATGGAATCCTTGATCGAAACCCTTCCGGACAATATCCTGTTCAGCTGGTTGTCGAAGACAGTCCCGGCGGCGCTGTTTATGATTTCGCCCCCGGAAACCTTGAAGACCTCCGGATATGCCTTCATTACAGAAAGCTCATACATGACACCGGCTTCCCTGGCCTTTTGAACAAATGCCTCCCTCTTGCCGTCGGCCTCTATTATAGTTTCAAGCACCCCTGTCCCGGCAAGCTCGGCATTGAATGCTATATCCATGGTTTCATACGAAAACAATGGATTGCTGCCTATCAGAGCGGTTTGATTTCTTCCGAAGAAATCATAGTCGAGCACCATAACATCCCCGGATCCGATTTCATACAAATCCCCGGGCAAACCCCTGCTTGCAAGAAGATATCCCTGCAGGTCGCCGAAAAACAATGAGACAAAGTAGTTGATAGTTTGGGCGGGATCCCGGGTCGACGCCCCCATGACATAAAAACCATCGGAAAAATCATATGTAAGCGGGTTTAGAAATTCACTTTGCATGCCTGCAATTCCATCATTGATAGCAAAACGTTCGTCCGCAAATATTTCATCTGTCACCCTTGTATATATATTCGCAATTCTGTCGTTGTACAGGATGCTGAGGTTTCCCGATGAAGACCTGCCTCCCAGCTGGCTTGCGATTCCTTCTTTTCTAAGCCTGTCGATATACTCGAGCGTAGGCTCCATTTCGCCCATCAGCATGCTGTCTTCGAATGACCCGTATAACGGGTTGTATGCGATGCTTGTAAAATGATACCCGTCGTTGCTTCTGTTCACCGGCACGCCGTTTGCGTAGAAAATATCCTGGAATCCGAATGCATCCGCATAAGCAAGTCCGTATGTGTCGTTCTTTCCGTTGCCATCGGGATCTGATGCGGCAATCTTAAGCGATACCTCGTACAATGAGTCAAGGTCAACCGGGACCTCAAGTCCAAGCGTATCCAGATAATCCTTTCTAAAAACCCTTCCGTTGACAACAGGGGTGTATCCCCTGGGAATAGCCCAGGTCTTTCCATCGCTGAACTCGTACATTTTCCGCATCCCTTCGGGAAGCGCATTCCATGTGTCGTTCTCCAAAAGATATTCATCCAGTGGCAGAATTTCGCTGTTTTCCGAAAGCTCGGATATTCGCTCTATGCTGGCGTATGAAAACAGATACATGCCGCTGCTCCCGCTTTCCCTTATGGTCTGCGCCGTTTTCAAACCTGCAATGTCTATGGCAAGCTGGTTTACAAGGTTTATATCCATATCAAAGAGCCTTTTGAATTCAGCCCTTGCTTTTTCCAGGTATTCATCTTCAATAACCTGCCTGGTGACCATATGAATATCTATTTTCTCAATGCTTTTTACAAATTCAAGGCCGGACAGCACCGGTCTTGTGGAAATGGCTTCATTTCCATTCCCGCACGCCGAGAAATACAGTGCAATCGCAAAAATCAGGATAAATAATGCAACTTTTCTTAACATCGCCTGTATTTCCTCCGTGTAATAGATTATATATGAAAATTATTGTTTGTGTGACGTTTTATTAATATATCAGGCCTGAATGTATTATAATACTTGCTGTATGGAAATAAATGGGCGGCTCCTGCCGCCGGAGGTAGCAAAATGAGAGACATCAGGATTTCAGCGCAATTATATACATTGAGGGATTACACCCGTACGCTTCCCGGGTTCAGGGATACACTTCTAAAAATCAAGGATATTGGATATAAAAGCTTCCAGTATTCAGGTGCGGGGCCCCTTGACCCCGGGGATGTCAGAAAATGCCTCGATGAAACGGGGATGATAATGTCGGCGACACACACGGCGCCCGAAAGATTGCAGTCCGACCTTGCGAATGTAATCAGAGAACACAGGCTGTGGGAATGCCGCTATGCAGGAATAGGGATGATGCCCGCGGAGTACCGGGATGATTTCGACGGAATAGTCAGATTTGCGCATGAATTTTCGGAAATCGGCCGAAAACTAAAGAAGGAAGGTCTCAGGCTTGTTTATCACAACCACGATTTTGAATTCCAAAAGTACAATGACCGGCTGATCATGGATATTCTTATGGACGAAACCGATCCCGATGCGTTTGATTTTGAAATCGACACTTACTGGGTCCAGTCGGGGGGCGGGGATCCCGTTGACTGGATTTATAAGCTGGACGGCCGCATGCAATACATCCATTTCAAGGATATGGCCATGTCCGGAAGGAAACAGGTATTCGCCCCGGTCGGCGAGGGAAACCTCAACTGGGAAAAAATAATAACGGCATGCGAGGAAACCGCCGTTGAATGGTGCGCGGTAGAGCAGGACACATGCGAAATCTCTCCTTTCGAATGCCTTCGCCAGAGCTATGAGAACCTGACCATAAAATACGGCATGGAGGGATAATGATTTGAAGAATGTGCGGCTTGGCATCATAGGAATGGGCAGCATGGGTTCATCCCATGCAAAATATATTTCGGATGGGGAGGTTCCCGGTTGCATGCTTTCCGCGGTTTTCGACACCGATCCGTCAAAACTGAAAAAAGCAATGGAAATCCTCCCTCAAGGCACCCGCATTTTCAATGATTACGCGCAATTGCTTGATTCAGGCTCATGCGATGCCGTTCTCGTCGCCGCCCCGCATTATTTCCATCCGGAGCTTGCAATCAAGGCATTTGAAAAAGGTCTTCATGTTCTGTGTGAAAAACCCGCCGGCGTATATACCCTGCAGGTTGAGAAAATGAATGAAGCCGCCGGGAAAAGCGGGCTTGTTTTCTCAATGATGTTCAACCAGAGGACAAATCCAATATATATCAAGGCAAGGCAAATGGTAAGGGACGGCTTGCTGGGTGAGCTTAAAAGAAGCGTCTGGATTATCACCGACTGGTACCGGCCCCAAAGTTACTATGACGCCGGAACATGGAGGGCTACGTGGAAGGGAGAGGGCGGCGGCGTCCTGCTGAATCAGGATCCCCATCAGCTCGACCTCTGGCAGTGGATCTGCGGCATGCCCGAAAGCGTCGATGCATTCTGCTATTTCGGCAAATACCATGACATTGAGGTGGAAGACGATGTCACCGCATTCACGCAGTACGCCAACGGTGCGACAGGGGTGTTCATAACCACTACCGGGGAGGCCCCCGGAACGAACCGCTTTGAGATAAGCGGAGATAATGGAAAGCTGGTCATAGAGGACGGAAAAATGCTTTTCTACAGGCTGGATACGCCTGAACGCAAGTTCAATGCGGAATTCCGGGGTGGTTTCGGTCAACCAGGCCATACTGTCGAGGAGATAAAGACAGATGGCGAAAATCCGCAACACAAGGGAATAACACGCAATTTCATCAATGCGATTCTCTTCGGCGAACCGCTCATCGCTCCCGGCACCGAGGGAATCAACAGCCTCACCTTGTCGAACGCCATGCTTTTGTCATCCTGGACAGGCAGGCGCGTCAATCTTCCCATTGATGCCCATCTGTATAAAAGGCTGCTCGATGAGAGAATCGCCTCTTCCACCATTGTAAAAAACAAATCCGATGCGGTGCTTGACACAACTGGAACCTACTAGTTTGCCTTCGGTTATTTAGGTTTGCTTTCAAATTTACACTGAAAATTAAGTTATTATACTGACAGTATGTTTTCATGCCACCCGATACCTGTTATATTGTATGAAAGGTGAGGGAGTTATGACAACAATTAACTGGAGTTTAATCGGCAAGCGGATCAAGCACAAGCGCTTGCAGCACAATTTGACGCAGGAACAGCTGGCAGAATATGCGTACACATCCAACATCTATATATGCAGGATTGAGAAAGGCACCGCAAACCCGACGCTTGAAATGCTCATCAGGCTTTGCATGGTGCTTGAGTGCTCGATATCATATATAATCGAGGGAAATGAAATCCAGAAATATGACAGCAATGCCATGGATCTGGGTGTCATCCTTGACGGGTGTTCACCTTATATGGTCAGGCTTGTCCGTGGCATAGTCAGGTCAATCGTCGACATCGAGGGACACTGACCGAAACGGACTTCCATTTGCGCAGGGAACAGGCCGGAATACAGTTCCGCCTAGTATTCAAAATCCTGTCTGATGAATGAATCAGATTCTTTTACCCATCCAAGGAAATATTCGAAATCCCATGTTATTTCAGGAATAAGCCCGCCTTCCCCCGGCAACACATTCTTTTTCAATACGCGCAACCCGGTGCTGCGAATGTCAACCGCATGACTTTCCCAGAAGGAACCGTCCTCAGGCCAGGCCTTTTCCCAGGTTCCCTCCCGCATGACATACAGGCCCCCGTCCCTTGAGGCAGAGCCCTGGAAAACAACGGCTCCGGTAAAAAACACCCTGTCCCTGTCTTTTCCCCTGAATACACCATAATCGCCTTCATCAGCCCTTAAGTGCAGTATTTCACCGGCCGGTATCCCCAGGGAATTGTCAAATACAGCCATATACGCATGGTAAAGACCTGCCGCGTGGCTCAGTTGGTCCGAATCCGCAAGCAGCACCGCAAGGAACTCATCCTTTCCGGCGCCGGTATAGCTTCCCGGTATTATGGAATCTATCCTGAGATCCGACACGGAACCAGGACTATATCCATCCCCGCCGTCTTCGGGCAGTGCTGAGTAAATGGCCTCTATTATTCCCCCGGTGTTGAATAAGGCCTCAGCCTGCTGTGAATTATCCTTTTCCACGCCGCACCCGCTAAAAGTAATGCATAACCCCAAGGCCATCAAAGCTGCAGCCAGATTTCTTTTCATCTCATATACCTCCGGAAACAATATGGAGTTGCAAACGCCTGAACTTTGGAAGGTTCCACTTCCGTCTCCATCCGCAATTCGCCTTCAGGAACATGGCGCCAAAATCATTTGCCCGGTTCCCTGAAAAGCTCAGAATGTATTCTTGAAAGACTCTTTTTTGTCAGTTTCAGCTCAAACCTTATGAAATCGTCCATATATTCCTTTGTTATGATATCCGTGTTGTCGTGAATATATGAAATCAACCGTCCCATATTATATGGCACATCGACCATCGAAGAAACACGCAGGCCTTCCGCCGCCAGCTCGATCGCCTTGATCAGCTCCCCGGTCCCCTGGCCGGTCAGCGCCGAAATATATATCCTCTCGCGTGAATTTACCGCGTCGCCGAACCTGCCTCCCGCTGCGTCTATTTTGTTGACGACCTCAATGACCGGTATCTGGCCGGCGCCAATTTCGTTGAAAATCTTATATACTATGTCCTTTTGCCGGTCCATGTCGGGGCTTTTACCGTCAAGTATATGAAGAATCAGGTCGGCGTCGCTTACTTCCTCAAGGCTTGATTTGAAAGCCTCCACAAGCTCATGGGGCAGCTTGCTCACAAAGCCTACCGTATCGACCAAAACCACATCCTCGCCGGACGGCAGGGTAAGTTTTCTTGCGGAGGGATCGAGTGTTGCAAACAACATGTCCTCCGCCATTATGCTGCTGTCAGTCAGTTTGTTGACCAAAGTGGACTTCCCGGTGTTGGTGTACCCGGCAAGGGCAATTACAAAGGCATTGTTCTTTTTGCGGTTGTCCCTTAGGATTTCCCTTCGGTCACCGACACCGGCCAGCTCTCTCTTTAAATATGTAATCCTTCTCAGAATGTGACGGCGGTCGGTCTCAAGCTTAGTCTCGCCCGGGCCCCTGGTGCCTATTCCCCCGCCCAGTCGCGAGAGCTCGATTCCCCTGCCTGTCAATCTGGGAAGCATGTATGTAAGCTGCGCCAGCTCGACCTGTATCTTGCCCTCTTTTGAATGGGCTCTTTGCGCGAATATATCGAGTATCAGCGAACTCCTGTCCAGTATCTTGACGCTAAGCATATTCTCTATGTTCCTGATCTGACCCGGCGACAGCGAGTCGTCGAAAACCACGGTGTCTGCATCATGGATGCTGCACAGGTTCCTTATTTCCTCTATTTTCCCCTTCCCCATGTAATATGCCGCGTCGAATCCATCCCTTGACTGTTCCTCCTTGTGTACGCATATTCCCCCGGCCGATGATATCAACTCGGCAAGTTCATCTAAAAGCGCCTTGCTTCCATGGGTGGTGACTCCCGCCGCTATGACTCTTTCAACCCCGGTTTCCGTCAGGATCGGATCCACCATCCAGGAGGATGCCGCATCGCTTATCAGTGCGGCTGTTTCCGTCACGCTGAAATACGGACCTTCCCGGACCGGATTGCCGTCAGTCCCAATATATGCGCAATATATGCCTGCAGGCCTTCCGTTTTTTATTGAAACGGCGGCCATCAGCAATAGATCCGTTTTTTTAAGTGTATCCAGGTCCAATGCGGAAAGCTCGCCTCCCCCGGAAGGATGTGTATGTATGCAGCGCGCCCTCTTGCTTATGTCGGAAGTCTGGAGCGAAACAGTGGCAAAGTCACCGAACGCAATGTATTCCATGATTCCACGCTGGGATATGTAAACGGCTATTTCCCTGTTTACCAGAAAACTTATCTCGCATATTTCGGATATTATGAACTCATCGCATAGAATCGACGCATCGCTCTTTACTTCAAAAAGCTTTTCCATTCTTTCCAGTATGCTGTTCCTGATTCCCTGCGTGTTTCCCGAAACTTCTTTTTTCATTTTACTCCCCTGCAACCGACAGACCTTTTATCAGGAGCGTCGGCGAACCGGCCCCCCCGCCCATGGAAAATCTCAGGTCCGAGGCCGCTTCCCTTATATCCATCAGCATGTCATAATAATTCCCTGAAACCGTTATCTGATTGACCGTCCTGGATCTGATGCCATCCTCAACAAGATATCCTTTGGCAGGAAGCGAAAAATCACCTGATATCGGATTGAATCCAGAATGCATGCCCTCAAGTTCCACTATCTGAATTCCCTTTTTTACTTCTTTTATCAAATCATCGGCTGTCTTGGCGCCTTTGCTGAAATACATATTCGTTGGGGATATTCCTATCGTTGATTTATATGAGCCCCTGGAAGCATTACCGGTCGATGGTATTCCTTCCCTTGCCGAACTTTTCAAATTATGAAGGTATGTCTTCAATACACCGTTCTCAATTATGTTTTTATATACTGTCGCAACTCCCTCACCATCAAATGAAGCTGTGCCCGTACCGCCCTTTAAAAATGGATCGTCAACCAATGTGACGCAGTCGGATGCAACCTTTTGTCCGAGTTTCCCCTTAAGTCTTGAAAGGCCTTTCTGCACGGATCTTGCTGAGAAAATCGTTGTTACAGATGAAAGCAGGTCCGCCGAAACCATTCCGTCCAGAACAATCTCATAATCACCGCTTTTCACCGGTGAGGCCTTCAGAAAATCAAGCGCCATGCCAACAGAGTTTCCAGACAGCGATTCGACGTTGAATTTTGAAAAATCATTATCGATTATGAAATCATACCCCGAGCTGAAAACCCCGTTTTCCTCGGCCAGCACCATCAGCAGCGCAAAGGCATGGTTGCCTTTGTCCATGAGCTCAAGACCTTTTGTATTTATAAGAACAGCTGTTTCGCTTCCCGTCCCGAGCATGCAATACTGGCTTGCCTTTATCCTCTTGTCCATTGAAAGGGCTTTTCTTTCCATTTCAAGGGCAAAATCAATCTTCTGCTTTTCCGTGACGGCCTCAAGACCGGGGCTGACATTGTCTACCGGCGTATACTCAGGTGATCCGCCGAATATGAATTCCTCGTCCTTCCCATCGTTGATCTCAGCGTTTTCAATCGCACCTCTTACCAGCATGTCGATTGAATCCGCCGAGACTTTCTCGGTGTACGAGTATCCTATCTTTCCATTATAAAAACCCCTGAATCCGAGCCCGGAATTATCCGCAAGCTTATATCCGTCAATCTCCGCTTTCGAGACCTTGACCTCGAACACCTCTCCCTCGGACAGGTAAACTTCCATGTCCTTCATTCCCGCACGGCTTCCCGACTCAAAAATCTCACCGGTCAATTTCTTTATATCCATGTTATCTTCCCCCCACGGTAATTGATGCTACCCTTATGGTCGGCTGTCCCACATTTGCCGGAATGCTTCCGCTTGCCGAACCGCACATGCCCTGTCCCATTTCCATGTTGTTCCCGACCATGTCGATTTTGTTCAGGACCTCATGGCCCTTGCCTATAAGCGTCGCTCCCCTGACAGGTTCCGCAATTTTCCCGTTTCTTATCATATAGCCTTCGCGAACTGAAAAGTTGAACTCCCCGGTGCCCGGATTTACGCTTCCCCCGCCCATTTCCTTTGCAAACAGACCGAATTCCGTAGCCGCTATGATTTCATCCCTGGTGCTGTTGCCATTTGCAATGTATGTGTTGCTCATGCGGGATGTAGGGGCATACCTGTATCCCTGCCTGCGGGCGGAGCCGGTGGATGCCATGTTCATTTTCCTGCCGTTGAACCTGTCGACCATATAGCTCCTGAGGACACCCTTGTCTATAAGGATGTTCTTTCTTGTCCTTGTCCCCTCGTCGTCAATGTTCGCCGATCCCCATGCGTTTGGTATGGTTCCGTCATCAATGGCCGTGACTATTTCGGGAGCCACTTTTTCGCCGATTCTTCCCGCGAATACCGATGTTCCCTTGGCAACGCTTGTGGCCTCGAGTCCATGTCCGCAGGCTTCATGAAAAATAACGCCTCCAAAAGCATTGTCGATCACTACCGGGAAAACACCCGCCTTGCAGTAATCCGCCCCGGCCATGGTGACAGCCATCCCCGCGGCCGACCTTCCCAGCATCGCGATGTCAAGTCCCTCAATGAACTCAAATCCCATGTGCGCCCCCGGATTTACGGCGCCGGTCTGCATCTGCCCGTCCTTTTCGGCGACTGCGCTGATCATAATCCTGGTATACACCCTTGAGTCCTCTATATAAAGGCCCTCGGTATTCGCTATCGCAATGTTCGAAATTACATCCAGATATGAAGCGGAAACCTGCTTTATCAGAGAGTCGTACTGCTTTGCTGCGTTGTAAGCCGTTTTAATATACTCAAGCTTGTTTTTCTTTGAAACCGTATCGGGCATTTTCCCTATAATATGAATGTTACCGGCCTTTTGTTCATTCAGTACAACGATGTCCGCCTTGTTCCCGCCCTTCACTGCCTGGGCCGCTTTAAGTGCGGTTCTTACCAGGTTTTCCTTGTCAAAACTGTTTGTGTGTGCAAAAATGCAGTTTTGACCGTTGAAAATCCTTATTCCAACCCCAAAATCACGCCCTGTCTGAGTTGATTCAAGCTGCCCGTCCAGAAAATTGAGGCTTCCCCTGGCCGAATCCTCGATATAAAGCTCTGCGAAATCCCCGCCTGTCGAAACCGCCGCCTCCAATACGGAAGCAATAATGTTTTTTGAAATCATATTCCCACCATGCCTTTATTAA
>JAFGQE010000051.1 GCA_016935835.1 Clostridia bacterium
CCTCCCGTCCGGGAAATCACAGGCGATCCGACGTGTGCCGTCAACCGAGCCATCATCGACAATTATCAGCTCAATGTTGCGGTATGACTGCGCGAGGACACAATCCATGGTTTTTTTCAAGTGCATGGAACCGTTATAAACGGGAAGGATGACACTTACAAGGGGATTGCGGTTGAGAAAACCTATTAGTCCGGAAACGTTTTCCTCAATCGAGGGGCCGAGGGAATAACAAAAGACAGGAAGTGACGATACAAGCCCCCTGATCGCAGAAAGAAAGTCCGCATCCGAGCCAGGCATCTGGAACAAAGAGCTCGAGCCGATGACTGAAAGGGCTTTCAACCTGTTTCCAGATGAAAAACGGGCAAAATCATTGCGGGTCTCATCAAGCATCAATATGCCTTCAAGCTGCATTCCGGTCCTCATTTTCGTTGAGGGGATTTCATCGGCAAAGAGATATCCCTTTTCATATGACTCCTCGGTACGATTTGCGAGATAATGGTGTAAAAATGGATACCTGCTTATTATGTCGTTGTTTATCTTCACGGAATCATACAGTGAAAAGGCGGTGGGCGTTCCTCTGTTGTCAATTATTACATAATCGTCTCCGGCCAGGCCGCATCCTCTGATCAAGGCAAGAAGTGACAGGGTCGATTTACCGGAACCACCCCTGCCGGCGATAAGAAATCCGGAATCGTTGATGCCAAGCACGGCGCTATGGACAAGGCTCATGCCATGTATCCTGCAAAACCAATGGAAAAGCATCCTGAGAGGGGCTGCCTTTTCATAAGCCGGCATCTTTTTTATGGAGTCGATGCTGTAGTATGCGCAGGATGTCCCCGGGTCGTAGAGGGTCATTATTGCGGACCCGGTATTATAAAGAAAATGGCAGCCCGCCGCATTGAAGTAAAGGTTGGTATTTTCATCAGGCAATGCGCCTGCGCCGGTCATGATTCGAAAATCCAAGGGGACGCCGCCAATACTTCTGTCGGACAGGAAAACGGTCAGGCAAAAATCATCACATTCGCTTATCCCGATATGTTGGAAGGGCCGCATGATGACCGGCTCCATGTCATCAATAAAAAAAACGAGCCTGATTTTATGCCCGTACAACGATATATATCTGTATATCGGATTGCCCGCGGCATTTCCAAAGGAATCCTTGATATGGGAAATCAACCTGTCATGAAGCAAATTCATTTTTTATATGGCCAGCCTTCTTCGGTAACTTCGTGTATCGGGTCAAGTAGCAGCATTTCCTGCATATCAGTGAATTGCTCGATATTGGGTTTTTCATACGGTTGTACGTCCGCCTTGCATTTTTCCCCGGGCATGGGGGAAGAGGATTCGAATATAAGCTTCTGTTCAAGGAGCAATGAAATAATCCCCGACACATCATTTTCAGCAGTCAGCCGGTCAATCTGAAAAACCGAACCGTATTCGGCGACAACCTCTTCCCGGCTGAATCCGCAGGTTATCAGGTTCCAGATATGGGATGATGTCAGATTGAGATTATAGTAGACGCCTGTCCCAAGGTTTATGACAACTGTGTCATTTTCAACTTTCTCACTAAGTGTATTGAATGTGTCAATGGAATAATATTCGCTCATTGAAGTTCCGATCGCTGATTTGATTCCCTTATATTTTAGCATTTTCAGACGGCAGCCGCAAACATTGAATGCACAAGAAATGGATTCATGAGCTGATAATCACGCTGGAGCTAATCCTGCCTGCCCTCGTCATCCTCAGGAGGCAAAACGGAAGGAAGGGTCTTGATCAATGATATATGGATGCTGACGGCCGTTCCGACCAAAGGCAGTAAAATCCAGGTCCAGATGCTGTCAATCAGAACCATGGATACAGCCAAAAAAATCCAAAGGAATGAAATCGAGGCAATCTTGGCTCGCTTTTTTATCGCCTTGTATTTCATATAGTTGCTTATATACGGGCCAAGGAACCTGTTTCCCGTAAGCCAGGCATAAAGTCCATCGGAACTTTTCAGATAGAAGAAGGCTGACAGCAGAAGAAACGGGGTTGTCGGTAGAACGGGCAGGAATATGCCCGCTGTCCCAAGCAACAGGGAAAGCGACCCTGCCGTTATCATTAAATATTTTATCAGTCCCCTTTTATTCATGTCTTGAAAAAATGGGGAGCGGCGGAACCGCCCCCCAGGAAATCTCCTGTTATTTGTTATTTTGCTTCTTCAACCGGAATTCCAAGTGCGTCCGCCACGCCCTTGCCATATTCCCTGTTAGCTTTAAGGCAGTTGCCTATATGCCTGACTTTTATATGCCGGGGGGCGTCGCCCATTGCCCTCGCCGTGTTTTCAAAAAGCACTTGCTTTTGAGCAGGACTCATCAGTTCGAAGAGCTTTCCGGGCTGGGTGTAATAATCGCTGTCATCCTCCCTGAAATTCCAGTTAGAAGCGTCGCCCTTCAAGGCAAGCGGCGGTTCCTTGAATCCGGGCTGCTCCTGCCATTCGCCGTAGCTGTTGGGCTCGTAGGCGAGGGTGCTTCCCGCATTGCCGTCGACGCGCATCTGCCCATCCCTGTGGTAGCTGTGAACCGGGCAGCGCGGGGCATTAACGGGGATTGAATGATGGTTTACGCCAAGGCGGTAACGCTGTGCGTCGCCATAGGAGAACAAGCGTCCCTGAAGCATCTTGTCCGGTGAAAAGCCGATTCCCGGAACTATATTGGCGGGATTGAAGGCGGCTTGCTCGACGTCGGCGAAATAATTCTCAGGATTCCTGTTGAGCTCCAGAACGCCGACCTCAATCAACGGGAACTCGCCCTTGTACCATACTTTCGTGAGGTCGAATGGATTATACGGCATTTTCTCCGCCTGCTCCCCGGTCATTACCTGTATAGACATCGTCCACCTCGGAAAGTCGCCTTTGTCTATTGATTCCATAAGATCCCGCTGATTGCTTTCGCGGTCCTTTGCGACAATTGCCTCGGCC
>JAFGQE010000052.1 GCA_016935835.1 Clostridia bacterium
GGGATGGTTCCATTGCCGGGAGGCTGTGCCCTGGGGCCCCGCCCCATAGACCAGCACATCAAGGGGTTTGCAATCCTTGGCGCTGATATTGTGATGAAAAATGGCTTTGTTGAGATGCGGGGGGGATGCCTGAAGGGAGGCAAGATTTGCCTTGATGTGGTAAGCATGGGGGCCACCATGAACATTATGATGGCGGCCGTCCGCATTCCGGGAACTACAATCATAAAGAACTGCGCCAGGGAACCGGAGATCGTGGACCTGGCTGATTTCCTGAATGCCATGGGGGCCAGTGTAAGCGGCGCCGGTACTGGGATAATCAAAATTGATGGTGTTAAAAAGTCTTCATGGCGTCAATTACAGCATCATCCCCGATCGCATTGAGGCGGGGACATATATGCTGGCCGCTGCAGCCACAAAGGGACAGGTCCTTATAAAAAATGCAATATCCCGGCACCTTGACCCGGTTATTGAAAAACTCGAGGAGGCGGGTGCCGTCGTAGGTACGTCCGGGGGCACGATATTTGTGAACGGCTCGCGCGATTTGAGGTCAATAGATGTGGACACCCGCCCTTATCCAGGATTCCCGACAGACCTGCAATCATTTGCGGCCGTCCTGCTAACCCAATCCAGGGGCACAGGAACAATAACGGAAAATGTGTTTGCCGACCGTTTCCGCTATCTTGAGGAACTTAAGCGCCTGGGGGCCAGAATCAAGGTTAATAAAAAGAGCGCTATAATCAACGGTGTTTCCCGGTTATCGGCATGTTCTTTGCAAGCAACCGATATACGCGCCGGCGCTGCCTGCATTATCGCGGGGCTTGCAGCCAGGGGCATTACAGAAATAAATGGCGTCCACCACATAGACAGGGGTTATGAAGGAATGGAAAATAAGCTCAGGCACCTGGGTGCCGACTTGGTGCGCGTGAATGAAAAGACCAGGAAATGCCTGCAGTGGCATGGAATGAATGAGATGGATTCAATCTCTGACAGATGCCGGTTGTAAAGGAGGATGATGTAAAATGACAATTAAAAATAATATTGGTAAAAACGCTGCTGTATACGGCGGTCATGCACGTCCCTTCCTATTGATTATGATTTCCCTGACAATTGTCCTTGCGGGATGCCAGGACGGGCTTAATCGCAATGACATTCGCATACAAAGCATAAATAACGGCAGTGCCGTCTTGGAAACACACGAACAAGACCCCGTACTGAGCCTCCTGGGAAAAACCTTCGGCGAAATCAAGCAAGTGATGGGCGAACCGGATGAAGAGGGATTCGAGGATTGGCTTGGACCTCATGACTATATCCTGTATCGAATAGAGAAAGGCTTCATTCGCTTTTGTTCCCCTGAATACCAGGAAAATGAAATCGCCGTCAATATTCTCCTCGGGGAGGGGCAGGCTGTCCTGGGTGCGAAAGTCGGGATGAGTTTCCAAGAAATAATTGAAATTCTGTTAGTACCTGACATTGGGCCTGAAGTGGGAATGGATAACTTCTATTATGCGGATTATTTCAGCGGCGTAACCAATCAGGGGGTGCCGGACGTATTCATTAGCTTTGTTGCGTATTCCATGGATTCCCCGACAAAATATGCATTGGTGAAATTGGAAGCCATTTATAATGAGGAAACAGAATTAGTACAAATAAAAAAATAGAATGGCAGCCGTCCTGGAACCGCAGGCGTGCCCCGAAAGAAACCGGCAAAGAATCCGCAAGGGTAGACATTGTTGTCGGATTTTTGTTTATAATGTATTATAAATTCAAATATAAACCGAGGTGACGAAATGCCGGCCACATTCGATGTCAGGAAGAAACTAATCAATTCCATGGATACCTTCAGCAAGAGCAGGAAGCGTATCGCGAATTTCATACTGGATAATTTTGATTCGGCTCCGTTTATGACCGCCGCAAAGCTTGCGAATGTGGTGGACACAAGCGAATCCACCGTGGTGAGGTTTGCGGTCGAGCTTGGATTCGAGGGTTATCCGGAGATGGCAAAGGCCATGCAGGAGCAGGCGCTTCACAGCCTTACGGCGGTCCAGAGGCTCAAGATGGCCAATGAGACAATAGACAGGAACGATGTGCTCAAGAGCGTGCTAAAGGCTGATATATCCAGAATCAAGGAAACAATGGACGACATAGACAAGGGCACTTTCAACAGGATCGTCGACAAGCTTCTTTCAGCGAATAAAATATATATCCTCGGCGTCAGAAGCTCGGCTGCCCTTGCGATGTACACCGGATTCTATTTCAACCTTATATTCGACAACGTGCATCTTCTCAGCACTACCAGCGCGAGCGAGATCTTCGAGCATCTGCTCAGTGCGGGCGAGGGCGATGTAATGGTTGGAATAAGCTTTCCGAGATATTCCAAGAGAACCTCAAAGGCAATGGAATACATGGGCAAGAAAGGCGCTTATGTGGTCGCCATATCGGACAGCGTCAACTCCCCGATAGCGAAATGGGCTGACAGCACCCTTATCGCCCGGAGCGACATGACTTCTTTTGTCGATTCGCTGACCGCGCCGCTGAGCGTAATAAATGCGCTTATTGTAGCGGCCGGGTTGAAAAGGGAAACGAAGGTAATGGAAACGCTGACTTCCCTTGAAAAGATATGGGACGAATACCAGGTTTATGAAAAGGACGACCAGAAATAAGGCGTTGGCAAAGGAAGGCCGGCTTGGGCAGCATGGAAAAAACATATGATGTCATAGTGGTGGGGGCCGGCGCCTCAGGCCTGATGGCGGCGGCTTCCGCGGCGGGCGGGGGAGCCTCCTGCATTGTCCTGGAACAAAAAAAACGTCCTGGTTCCAAGATGCTTATAACGGGCAAGGGGCGGTGCAATATCACGAACGACTGTGAAATAGACCAGTTGTTCGAAAATGTGAGAAGGAACCGCAGGTTTCTGTATTCAGCTTTATATTCATTTACCAATGACGATATAATAAGGCATTTCAACAGCCTTGGCGTTCTGACGAAAGTGGAAAGGGGAGGCAGGGTCTTTCCGATTACCGACAAGGCCTCGGATGCAGTGGATGCCCTTGCCGCGGACGCGGTAAAAAAAGGAGCAAGGATTCTCACGGGAATCAGGGCGTCGCAGTTGATCATCGAAAATGGCGTTATTGCAGGTGTCGAATGCTCCGATAAAACCGTGTTCCATGGCCGGAATGTAATACTTGCATGCGGGGGCAAATCATACCCCTCGACGGGAAGCGACGGCTCGGGCTATCTGCTTGCAAAGGAAGCCGGGCACAATATCATAACGCCCAGGGGTTCGCTCACCGGACTTGAGACATCGCAGGAATGGGTGGCCGGAGCCTCCGGCCTGACTCTAAAAAATGTAGGCCTGGGTATACGAAAAAATGGAAAAAAAATATTCTATATGCAAGGCGAGCTTCTGCTGACCCACTTTGGAATATCCGGGCCGATTACGCTGACGGCAAGCGCATATCTTGCGGATGCCGGGTTCAGCGATGCGCAGGCTTCCATCGACCTGAAACCCGCACTCGATACGGATAAACTGGATGCGAGGATATTGCGCGATTTCACGCAATCCTCCAACAAGCAGTTCTCGAACTCGCTTGGGGCGCTTCTTCCGTCTAGCCTTATAGCACCCATAGTTATCATGTCGGGCATAGACCCGGTGAAAAAGTGCAATCAAATAACAGCCGCCGAAAGAAAAGGGCTTGCGGCGCTATTAAAGGATATCAGGCTTGACATAACCGGCCCGAGGCCTCTTGAGGAGGCCATAGTCACAGCCGGCGGCGTCGATGTTTCTGAAATAAATCCGTCCACGCTCGAATCCAACCTTGTCAAGGGCCTGTATTTCTGTGGCGAGATCATCGATGTGGATGCCAATACCGGGGGATATAATCTTACCATAGCTTTTTCAACGGGAAGGCTTGCAGGGCTATCCGCTTCAAAGGCCCGCTGATTAATGCACTTATGAATATTCCCGGCAATGGTTGCTTGGCAGCCGGAGTTTTGAATGCCGGTCTTTTTTCATTGTTTTGACAAAGAGAAAACAAATGTAAAAAAAACAAAAAAATTTACAAAAACATATTGACACATATAACAAGGTATTGTATCATGTCAGCTATAGTACAACGCAAGGTAGTGAACAATAGACCATAACGGAGGTGAAAGTGTGAACATACAGTTTAAGAAAGGGGTCCTGGAGCTATGCGTATTGTCGTTGCTGTACCATGGGGAAATGTACGGATATGAGCTTACGAGCAGGCTGTCCGACGCGGTATCGATATCCGACGGCACGATTTATCCGCTGCTTCGAAGGATGAAGACAGAAGGTTATGTAACGACATATCTTTCCGAATCAAACGAAGGACCTCCGAGGAAGTATTACAAGTTGACGGAGTCGGGGGAAAAGTACAAGGAGAATCTTCTAATGGAATGGACGGCCTTGAGCAAGGGCGTCAATAAATTGATTGAGGGGGTAAAAGGCAATGAATAAAAAGGCGTTTCTTCATCAGCTCAGGCTGGGCTTGAAGGGCATCCCGAAGGATGACCTTGAAGATATAATTTATGATTATCAGGAGCACATCGAATCTGCCCTGGAAACAGGCAAGAGCGAGGAGCAGATCACGGGGGAGCTTGGTTCGCCGAGGAAGATAGCGAAGCAGCACAGGGCTGAGTTCTATTTCAGCCAGGCGGAGGAAAAGAGGACGGCCGGGAGCGCCGCGAAGGCGATAATCGCCGGTATCGGGCTCAGCGTTTTCAATATAATATTCGTCCTGCCCCTGGTGGTCACGCTCTACGCTGTGCTCATTTCGGTGTTCGCCTCATTTCTGGCGGTGGCGGTATCGGGGCTGGCCGTGGCGGTGGCCGGGATAATATTCCTGGGGTTCCTGCCTGCCTTCGCAGTTGTATTGATAGGCATCGGCCTGGCATGTCTTGGCATACTGCTTATGATAGCGATGGGGCTTTTGATCAAGGTTGTAACGATTGGAATGGTAGGCTATTTTAAAGCAAATATCGGAATAGTCAGAAGAACGGAGGGATTGAAATGAATAACAAGGGAAAAGGACTTGTAGCTGTAGTAATAGTGCTTGCTGTGATATGTGTTTTGTTCCTGGCAGGCGGATGGATGCTGATGACGGTATGGGGCGGGTTTGACTGGTGGCGCAATATTCCCGAAAGATTGGGCGAGGCAGAGGAATACAACATATCGGAAACACAGGAAGCGTATGTAACGGATGCAAAAAGATTCGAAGTCAGCTCTGTCAGCTCGGACATAACGGTTGTTTTCGCGGATACGGACAAGGTTACCGTTAAGCTCGAAGGTTCGTACAGGAGTTCGCAGGGAACGGTGGAGCTAAAGAAGAAGGTTTCCGGGGATGCCGTGCATATATATGTGGAGTATCCGAAATTCTCGGGAATGTTCACCTGGAACAGGACCACCCTGACAGTTACCGTGCCAAGGGATATGGATGAAAACGCAATGGTGCTCAACAGTGTATCAGGCAATGTGGCTATTTTCTCGGGCTGGGAGCTTGAGTCCCTATATGTGAATACGACTTCCGGTAACGTCAATGCCGAGTATATAACATGCGATGCATTCAGATATATAACGGTCAGCGGCAACCTGGTGCTGTTTGGCGACATTGCGGACAGGATTGATGTAGAGACGGTATCCGGAAAGGCTGACATGACTCTTAAAAGCAACACCGGTGCGGTAAGGGTAAACACCGTGTCCGGGAATGTGGTGGCAAGGCTGGAAAAAGACGCCGCATTCAAATTCAGCTTCAGCACGGTGTCGGGGGATTTCAAGAGTGCGTTCGCACTGTTTACGCAGGGCGGGAACAACAGCAGGAGCGGATATACTTCGGACTGGGCTGACATGGATATCGATGTAAACACCGTTTCCGGCGACCTGGATATAAAATATTGATTTCAGGCAAGATATAAAAAGACGGCTGCGGCCGTCTTTTTTTATATTCATTAAAGGATGCAAACATGAGCTGTTATTGAAAGTCAGGAAAAAATTCCTTGTACAGGGCGCGTATGGCATCATCGCAGTATTGCTCGTTCATACCGAACATAATGCTTACCTTGGAAGAACCCTGGTTGATCATCTTCACGACAATGTTAGATTCATACAGCGCCTTCGCTGCCCTGAAGAAAGTCTCCGGGTTCTTCAGGCAGTTTTCACCGACTACCATGACAAGGGCCTGTCCGTGCGTAATGGTTATGTCGTCGACGTCAAGCTCCTCCATTATCCGGTCGAACAACCTCTTTTCCTTTTCAGCGGATAAATAGTGGGTTCTGATGATTATGGAAATGTCGTCGATTCCCGAAGGCGAGTGTTCGTATGGTATTCCTTCCTTTTCGAGAATATGGAAAACCTTGCGGCCGAACCCGATCTCGCGGTTCATCAGATATTTCCTGATATAAATGCTGGAAAAACCAGCGGAGCCGGCTATTCCGGATACAAGCTTGCGGCTGTCCGGGACGATTCCCGCATGGATCATCGTTCCCGGGGCCGAAGGGTTATTGGTGTTTTTTATATGCACGGGAATATCGTTGTAATATACAGGGGTCAGGGCCTCCTCATGAAATACCGAAAAGCCAGCGTATGACAACTCGCGCATCTCTTTATATGTTATGTCGGTGATAGGAGCGGGATTCTTGACCAGCGAGGGATTGACCGCGAAAATCGAGTCGACATCAGTGAAGTTCTCATATATTTTTGCTTTGACGGCGGCGGCCACTATGGAACCGCTGACATCCGAACCGCCGCGCGGGAGTGTTACGATGTCCCCGTTCTTCGAGTACCCGAAGAAGCCGGGGAAAATCCTTATCACAGAGTCATCGTACAATCCGGCGAGATTCTCATAGGATTCGGGAAGAACATTGGCGTTCCCGTATTCCTCGGTCAGCAGGAGCCCTGCTTCGCCGGGGTTTATATATTCGGCGTTATGGCCGAGTTTCTGCAGGTATGAGGCGATGAGCTTTGCGCAGTTGTCCTCGCCGGAAGCCTTTATGCTGTCAAGAAACTCGCCGCGGTTGGTCCTGTCCATAAGGCAGCGCTCCGTAAGGTCCCTGTCTATTATAGAGACAATGTCATCGTCAAGCCCGAGCCCTTTTGCAATCTCGGAATATCTTTCCATGACCTTGCGGTAATCATAAGCGGGATCATAACCGGAAATATATGATTCGGCGAGGGAAATAAGAAGATCCGTAACCTTGACGTCATTCTTGTGGCGCTTTCCCGGGGCGGAGACAACGATAAGCTTCCTGTCCGGGTCCGAAAGGATGATGTCGCAAACCTTTTTGATTTGTGCCGCATCGGCCAGGCTGCTGCCGCCGAACTTTGATACTTTGACCATTGCCGCCCCTTTGCCAGTCTGTTATGCAACATATTATACCAAATGCGGGATGCATTCAAGATTAAAATGAGGGAGGCGATGCATCAAAAAAGTTCCTGCAACTGCAGGATTGTATCAATTTTGTTTCAATTATGTAAAATTTGAAATAATTGTTTGACAACGAACAAGGCATAAAGTATAATTCTAAATACAAACAGATGATAAAGGTTCCATAGATATATATCGGAATCAAGTTTTGCGGAATGTTAGTACGGTAAGTGAATGACTTGTATTAAGGGCAAACCCGTTGTAAAGCGGGGACGCAAAGCTTGGAGTCCTGAAAAGGATAGTTCGGCTGCTACAAA
>JAFGQE010000053.1 GCA_016935835.1 Clostridia bacterium
CGGCAAGGGGAAGAAAAAAATAACCAAGCCCCTGATAGGGCTCTTGGTCCTTGTGTGGCTTTTCCCGGTGATAATAGGCATAACGGAAATAATAAAGGTATTCTACAACGGCCTCGAGGCATTCGGGCAGGGGGATGCGATTATAGTCCTCGGTCTTTTGATGGCTTCAATTGTTGTCTTTATTTTCGGGATTTTCTATACCCTTGGTTCTTATTACATGGCATCCGACGTGCCGTCATATCTTCATATGCCATTGAAGCCATATGAAATAACCTCGGCAAGATTCATCATGGTGCTTGTGTATGAGTACCTTACGATGTGCATTTTCTTCCTGCCCGTGGCGATAGGCTTCGGGATAGCGGCATCAAAAGGCGCTGGGTACTATATCATGGCAGTTCCGGTTTTCATTCTTTTGCCCGTACTGCCGCTTTCGCTTGCCTCAATAATAATTATGTTCATAATGAGCTTCTCAAAAAAGGCCTTGAACAAGGACCGCTTTACGATGGTTTCAAGCCTGATAGGAATGCTGGTGGGCGTGGGAATCAACATAGGGTTCCAGTCGCTTGCCAGGAGTGCGGAAAATTCAGCTGATCTCCAGGAACTACTAATGAGCGGGGAATTCTCGCTGGCCGAATCCCTTGCAAGATACTTCCCCGGAATATTGAACGCGTCCAGGGCGCTTATCGACCAAAACACCATTCAGCTTATACTGTTCATTCTGATAGCAGCGGCATCATTCGCGCTTTTCGTGCTGGCTGCCAGGGCCATGTATTTCAAGGGCGTGCTCGGAATAAGCCAGCAGGTGTCAAGGCGGGCTTTTGACGCGGGAAAGAAATCCGGGTTTGATTCGGGGACTCCGGTTGCGGCATACCTGATGAAGGAACTGCGACTTGTAATAAGGACGCCCATGTATTTCATGAATCTCGTCATGATAGACATAATGCTTCCCGTTATGATGATCGTGCCCATGTTTATCGCAGTCGGGGCGGAACAGATAAAAATGCTCCGGGATCTTATTGTATCATCAGCTCCGGCCGGCACGCTGATAGCAGTTTCATTTGCAATTTTCGCATTTGTCAGTGCAATGAACGGCATAACCGCAACATCAATTTCAAGGGAGGGAAAGCAGCTGTATGTAATGAAATACATCCCGATGGATTATAAGGAACAGCTTGATGCAAAGTTGTTGTCAGGCATCGTTGTTTCAATGACGGGGATGGTGCTGCTGCTCGCCGGACTTGCCATAATGATGGAGATTCCGGTTGCAACGGCGATGATGATGCTGCTTTCCGGAGCCAATGCCGTTATCTTCACCAGGATTTCAGGCATGTTCATAGATTCCTCCAACCCCAGGTTGAACTGGGACAGCGAACAAAAGGCGGTTAAGCAAAACATGAACCTTGTCTTCAATATGCTTGCAGGACTGGCGGTAACGGGACTGGCGGTCGTATATATTGTATTTGCCGGGGGAAGCCTGCTTGCGGGCGCCGCTGTTTTCATCATTGCAATGTCGGTTATAAATGTATTTTTCTATAAAATACTGCAAAAAAGGTTTCCCGCGATGATAATGAGGATAGAATGACTTCGACAAGCGGCGAACCGCCTTGCATTCAGATGCAAATGTGAAGGAGCTCCGGATAATTGAATAAAAAAAACGGTGTATTCAAGGGAATAAAGAAGGCGTGCTTGAATTCGGGGATGGCTTCTATGGTGGTGATGGTGGTTCTTGTCGGATTCGGCGAGAAGATGGCCGAAAGATTCCTGCCGCTATATATTATGTCGCTTGGTGGAACCGCCATTGCCGTGGCAACGCTTAACTCAATGGACAACCTTCTGAGTTCCCTGTATTCATATCCCGGAGGGTGGCTGGCTGATAAAATAGGATATAAAAAAGCACTGATTGTCTTTACATCAATGGCAATAGCGGGATATTTGATGGTCATTTTGATCCCGACCTGGCAATCCGTGCTCGTGGGTTCGGTGTTTTTCATAGCATGGACCGCGCTTTCTCTGCCCGCAATAATGAGATTGGTTTCAAAGACGGTTTCCGGGGACAGACGTGTTGCAGGGGTGACGGTTCATTCATTCGTACGCAGGATTCCCATGGCCCTTGGCCCCCTGGCGGGCGGGGCCCTGATTGCCTCATTCGGAGAAACCGCAGGCATAAGGGTGTCTTTCATCGCTGCATCGGTTCTTGCCCTATTGTCAATAGCCTTCATTTATAAATTCATGCCTGATGAAAAAGGGGTTGGGGCACATCGCGGAAGTTTTTTTAAAACAATAGGAAATATAAGGGGACCGCTGGGGATACTTTTAATTTCCGACATCCTGGTCAGGTTCGCTGAACAGATTCCATATGCTTTCGTTGTAATATGGGCGGTTAACGTCAATGGACTCAACCCGCTTAAATTCGGTGTCCTGACCGCGATTGAAATGGCGACGGCGATGATTGTATATATTCCCGTTGCACATTTTGCAGACAAATATGGCAAAAAGCCGTTCGTCCTGACTACTTTTATATTTTTTGCCTTGTTTCCAATGGTCCTCATATTCTCGAAATCCTTTGCCGTACTATCTGTTGCGTTTGTAATCCGGGGGCTGAAGGAATTCGGTGAACCTGCAAGGAAGGCAATGATAATGGATCTTGCCCCTGAAGATTACAAGGCCGGGACATTCGGCGCTTACTATCTCGCAAGGGATGCCTTCGTGTCAATCGCGGCCTTCTCGGCGGCCTTTCTTTGGAACATTTCACCGCAGACGAATTTCATTGTCGCATCCATATTCGGTGTTTTGGGATGTATTGTCTTCGGCTTTTTCGGAAAGGACGCCGTTGATCGAGAGTGATTGAATGAACGGGCATGATTTTACCGGATAGGAAGGGCGGGTGCATTATTGCAGATTGCCGGCATAAAGGGGCCGTGCTTCTTGACAGTACAGGCCTTTATATATAAAATAAGCCGTAGATGTGATATGAAAAGAGCAATTTGGATAGCATATGAACATTGAAAATTAAATAAGGAGGTGTTGCAATGTCAATTATAATTAAAATAGTAATTGGCGCTGCTTTGCTGATATTTGTTTCGGTCGTCGCATTCCTTGTCGGTGGCATTGTCATGAAAAAACAAGCCAGGAAAAAGGTGGGCGACGCAACGGCACAGGTAGAGAAAATTATCGCGGACGGTGAAAAACAGGCAGAGGCAAAAAAACGCGAATTGATGATTGAAGCCAAGGAAGAAATACACAGAAGCAAAGTAGAACTGGAAAGAGATATGAAGGAAAGGCGCAATGACATATTGCGCATGGAAAAGAGAATTCTCCAGAAGGAAGAAAGCATAGAGAAAAAGCTTGAAACACTGGAGCAAAAAGAAGATTATCTGAACAACAAGGTTAAGAAAATCGAGGAAAAGGAAAGAGAAACGGGAGAACTGCTGCAAAAGCAGCTGGACAAGCTTGAGTCAATCGCCGGGCTTACCGTCGAGGAGGCCAAGAATTACATGCTGAGCCTTCTTGAGGATGAAATGAAGCATGAGAAGGTCCTTGTGATCAAGGATTACGAGAACCAGATAAAAGAAGAATCCGAGCAGATTTCGCAGACAATAGTGGCAACGGCCATACAAAAATGCGCATCAGACTATGTGGCTGAAAACACCGTTTCCGTGGTTACTCTTCCCAATGATGAAATGAAGGGGAGGATCATAGGAAGGGAAGGCCGCAACATAAGGACCCTTGAGACAATGACCGGCATCGATATAATAATCGACGACACTCCGGAAGCCGTGGTGCTTTCGGGCTTTGATCCCATCAGAAGAGAAATCGCCAGGATGGCGCTTGAAAAGCTGATTGTTGATGGGCGGATACATCCGACCAGGATAGAGGAAATGGTAAACAAGGCAAAGAAGGAACTTGACAATACCATTAAGAAGACAGGCGACCAGGCGGCTTTTGACGCAGGTGTCTTCGGACTCCATCCGGAATTGATCAAGCTGATAGGAAGACTCAGGTACAGGACGAGCTACGGGCAGAATATCCTGAAGCATTCCCTTGAGGTTGCGTCGCTTGCGGCCACCATGGCGGGAGAGCTCGGGGTAGACGTGAAGGTAGCGAAAAGGGCGGGATTGCTGCACGATATAGGAAAGGCAGTCGACTTTGAGATGGAGGGATCCCATATATCCATAGGCGCGGACATTGCGAGGAAATACAAGGAAAGCGATGTCATAATAAATGCCATAATGGCTCATCATGGGGATGTTGAACCAACCAATGTCATTTCAGTCCTGATCCAGGCCGCGGATGCCATATCCGCAGCAAGGCCCGGAGCAAGGAGGGAAACCCTGGACGCTTATGTCAAGAGGATAGAGCGGCTTGAGGACATAGCCAATTCATTCGAGGGAATTGAAAAATCGTATGCTGTTCAGGC
Organism: Clostridia bacterium; assembly: GCA_016935835.1. GTDB lineage: Bacteria > Bacillota > Clostridia > DUPQ01 > DUPQ01 > JAFGQE01. Next base: position 4,418 of record JAFGQE010000053.1, read on the forward strand.
GGGCAGGGAAATAAGGATAATGGTCAAGCCCGAGGAACTCAGCGATGATGACATTGTTCTGAAGTGCAGGGAAATAGTAAAGAAGATTGAAGATGAACTTGACTACCCGGGACAAATAAAGGTCAATGTCATAAGGGAAACCAGAGTTACAGAATACGCTAAATAGGAAGAACGCGGCCAGCCCGCGTTTTTCTTTTGTACCCGGAGGTTGATATGAAACTGGTTTTCATAGGGGATATATGCTATAAATCCGGCAGGAAAATGCTAACGGCGCGGCTCAAGGATATTTTAGGAAAATACGGAGCTGATTTTTGTGTTGCAAACGGAGAGAACGCGGCTGATGGAAAGGGAATCAACGGCGTCATCGCAAAGGAAATTTTTGATGCCGGCGCAGACATAATAACAACAGGAAACCACATATGGGCGAAAAAGGAGGTATTCTTCTTCATAGACAGCGAAGAACGGGTTCTGAGACCGTTGAACTATCCCAGGACAAATCCCGGCAGGGGGTATGCCATTATTGAAAAAAATGGCATGAAGCTTGCGGTCGTCAACCTTATCGGCCGGATATTCATGGATCCGTGCAACTGCCCGTTTGAGGCCATGGAGGAAATACTGCCGGAATTGAAAAAATCGACCAAGGCAATACTCGTTGATTTCCACGGCGAGGCCACAAGTGAAAAAACCGCCTTCGCATGGAATTTCGACGGCCGGGTAAGCGCCGTGGTCGGAACACATACGCATGTGCAGACGGCAGATGAGCGGCTGCTTCCATTTGGAACAGGCTTTATTACGGATGCCGGCATGACGGGTCCGTTTGAAGGGATAATCGGGGCTGACAGGGAAACGGTGATTGAAAGGTTCACTTCAGGCATGCCGGCTTATTTCACGATGCAGGCGGGAAGGTGCCAGCTGAACGGAGTCTTTATCGAAATTGATGAAAAGACAGGCAAATGCATTCGAATCGAAAGGATATATGAAGTTGAAGACTAAATTCAGATATAAGTCCCTATGGTGGTTCATGGTTACCGCCGTGACCCTGGCGGCGGACAGGCTGAGCAAGCATTACATTTCATCAAAAATGGAACTGGGCGAAAGCATAGAGGTGATAAAGGACTTCTTCTATATCACACATCACACGAATACAGGCGCCGCATGGGGAATATTCGGGAATATAACGATGCTTCTGGGCATCATGAGCGTAATAGTGGCGGCCGGACTGGTATACTTCTTTATAAAGTATGACATGTGGCCGGTAAGGCTTTCAATAACGATGATAATAAGCGGCGCCATCGGGAATGCAATAGGCAGGATTTTCAATGGAAGGGTCACGGATTTTCTTGATTTTTATATCTTCGGATATGATTTCCCCATATTCAATGTAGCCGATATAATGGTCACCCTGGGGACGGCGGTGCTTGTCGTCTATATAATATTCTTTTATAAGGAACCGGAAAAGAAAATCAGCGCGCCGGAGGATGCAAAAGAAAAGACAGGTGGCGTGAATGAATGATGAAATCACTTTTTTCTGTGATGCGGAGGGGACCAGGCTGGACCTGTACCTTTCCGAGGCAATGGACGACATGTCAAGGTCGTACATACAGAAGCTCATCGCGGAAAACAAGGTTCTTGTAAACGGGCTGCCGGTGAAAGCGGGATACAGGACAAGGGAAGGCGATGGAATAACGGTCACTGTTCCGGAAACGAAAAAATATGAGGCGGTTCCCCAGGATATTCCCGTTGAGATCCTGTTCGAGGACGACGATATAATAGTCGTAAACAAAGAGAGGGGTATGGTGGTGCACCCGGCTCCGGGAAATTATGACGGAACCCTTGTAAACGCCCTTCTTCATCATTGCAAGGGGCGGCTTTCATCAATCAACGGAGTCGAACGGCCCGGCATAGTCCACAGGATAGACAAGGATACCTCGGGAATACTCGTGGTAGCGAAAACGGACGCGGCCCACAGGGAGCTTGGCAGGATGTTTTCGGTTCATGATATTGCACGGGAATACCTTGCCCTGGTCAAGGGTGTCGTAAGTGAAAACGGTGCAAGGATAGACGCCCCCATAGGACGTCATACGGTGGACAGGAAAAAGATGTCCGTTAATACCAGGAATGGCAAAAGGGCGGTAACCGGCTTTACCGTGGTGGAAAGATACAGGAATGCAACCATGATAAGAGCCAGGCTTGAAACGGGAAGGACTCATCAGATAAGGGTTCACATGGCGTACATAGGACACCCCGTCATCGGGGATGCGGTATATGGGAAGGCCGGCAGGGAGCATTCGATTTCAGGGCAGGCCCTGCATGCGGCGAAACTTGGCTTTTATCATCCTGTGACCGGAATATACATGGAATTTGAGAAGGAACCGCCGTGGGATTTCATGGAGCTAGTCCGGGAGCTTGAAAATGAGTGAGAGAATATTTTCAAGGACCGAGTGCCTGCTGGGCGCGGGTGCAATGGAAAAACTGGCAGCCTGCACGGTATTTCTTTTTGGTCTGGGAGGGGTGGGCTCATATGCCTTCGAGGCAATCGTCCGGTCCGGCATCGGCTGCGTACATGTGGTTGATTATGCCAGGATAGATGAAACCAACATTAACAGGCAGCTTCTGGCACTTCATTCCACCATTGGAAAATTCAAGACAGAGGCGGCGGCCGAAAGAGCGTCGGACATAAACCCCCTTGTGAAAATAATTGAGAACAGGATGTTCATTGACGCAGGCAATATAGGGAATTGCATCAAGGGCAAGGTGGATTATATCCTGGATGCGATAGATTCAGTGGAATCCAAGATGGCATTAATCGAATTTGCACACGATAATGATATACCGATTGTCAGCTGCATGGGAACCGGGAATAAAGTCCAGCCTGAAAGGCTAAGAATTTCAGACATTTATGAAACCGCGACGGATCCCCTGGCGAGAATACTCAGGCAGGGCCTTAAGAAAAGAAACATAAAGTCGCTGGATGTTGTTTGGTCTGATGAAATCCCGTTGCTAAGGGGAGAAAGGCTTCCGATTAACAATGACGGCAAAAGAGTACCTGCCAGCACGGCATATGTGCCGGCGGCGGCCGGGATTCTGATGGCTTCCCATATCGTCAACCGCTTGGCGTCCATCAAATGAATTATGATATAATCAGTTTGAAATAACCATTGATTCGGCGGGGCGCCGCGCAAGCCCTGCCGCCGGAGGATATGATGAACGGCAAGATTAGGAATGAACACATAGATAAATTGTTCAGGGCGGTTCTGGAACTAAGAAGCGCCGAGGAATGCTATATGTTTTTTGAAGATATCTGTACGGTCAGCGAACTGAACGCAATGGCGCAGAGGCTTGAAGTGGCCCAGATGCTGGAATCGGGAAGCACATACTCTGAAATATCCGAAAGCACCGGTGCCAGCGCAGCCACCATCAGCAGGGTGAACAGATGCCTTCATTACGGAGCGGATGGATATGCCGTCATACTGAAAAGAATGGCTGAAAAATATGGAGAAAAATAATAGTGATAAAGATTTTTGAAAAAATATGGGGTACGTACAGCGACAGGGAACTAAAAAGAATAATTCCGATAGTTGATCAGATCGAATCCTATGAAGAGAAAATGAAAGCCATGGACGACCATGGCCTCAGGGCATGCACCGAAACATACAAGAAAAGACTTGAGGCAGGCGAAACAATGGATGATTTGCTTCCCGAGGCATTTGCCACGGTCAGGGAAGCCGCCGTCAGGGTTCTTGGCCAGAGAGCGTTTCGGACGCAGTTGATAGGGGCGATCGTAATTCACCAGGGAAGAATAGCAGAGATGAAAACCGGCGAAGGAAAGACGCTAATGGCGACTTTCCCGCTTTACCTGAATGCGCTCGGCGGCAAAGGAGCGCACCTTGTAACCGTCAATGACTATCTGGCTTCGTACCAGGGCGAGATGATGGGCAAGGTATACGGCTTCCTGGGGCTGTCGACCGGCATAATAATACACGGTATAACAAACGACCAAAGACGCGAGGCGTATAAGTGCGACATTACATATGGAACTAACAATGAGTTCGGGTTCGATTACCTGCGTGACAACATGGTCATTTATAAACAAAACATGGTTCAAAGGGGCCATGTATATGCGATAATCGATGAAGTCGACAGTATATTGATCGACGAGGCAAGGACTCCGTTGATAATATCGGGACCCGGCGAGAAATCCACGGATATGTATGAAAAGGCCAATGCCTTCGCACGCTCCCTTTCAAAAAAAGTATTCGCAGAAACCGATGATAAAAAGGAAGAGGAAGATTATGACGTCGATTATATAGTCGACGAAAAGGCGGGGAGCGCAACCCTTACTGAAAAAGGAATGGCAAGGGCCGAAAGATATTTCGGTGTCAGCGGTCTTGCCGATCCGGAGAACATGACGCTGATGCACCATATAAACCAGGCGCTGAAGGCCCATGGGACGATGAAGAAGGAAAAGGAATATGTCGTAAAGGACAATGAAATCATAATCATAGATGAATTCACGGGAAGGATGATGTACGGCCGGCGGTATTCAAACGGACTCCATCAGGCAATAGAAGCCAAGGAAGGGGTTAAGGTCGAAAGGGAGAGCAAGACCCTTGCGACGATTACATTCCAGAATTATTTCAGGATGTATGAAAAGCTTTCCGGCATGACGGGAACCGCGCTCACGGAGGAAGAGGAATTCCGTGAAATATACGGGCTTGATGTAATTGAGATTCCAACCAATAAGCCAATGATAAGGATTGACGCGCAGGATGCCGTCTATAAAACCCAGAAAGGAAAATTCGAGGCGGTGCTTGCCGAGGTTGAGGAAGCCCATAATAGGAATCAACCGGTTCTTATAGGAACCATATCGATTGAAACATCTGAATTTCTAAGCACGCTTCTCAGAAGAAGGGGAATCAGGCATGAGGTTCTAAACGCAAAATACCATGACCGCGAGGCTGAGATAGTCGCACAGGCCGGAAGGGTCGGCGCGGTTACGATTGCAACCAATATGGCCGGAAGGGGAACCGATATCATGCTGGGCGGGAACTCAGAGTTCATGGCCCTCCAAAAGCTCCGCCGGGAAGGCATAGAGGAACATACGCTAATACAGGCCACGGGTTTCAATGAGACCACCGATCCGGTGGTGCTCGATGCCAGGAATAGATTCAGGACGATTGAAAAGGAATTCAAGGATACTCTTTTGATTGACAAGCAGACCGTCATTGATTCCGGCGGCCTTTATATCATTGGTACGGAAAGACACGAGTCCAGAAGGATAGACAACCAGCTCAGGGGAAGGAGCGGAAGGCAGGGGGACCCGGGAAAATCAAAGTTCTTCATATCGCTTGAAGACGACCTGATGAGGCTTTTTGGCCAGGACAGGCTTACCAATATAGTGAATGCCCTTGGTCTTCCCGAGGATGTGCCCATAGAGCACAAGATGCTATCAAATGCTATTGAAAGCGCCCAGAAGAGGGTCGAGGGCAAGAACTTCAACATAAGGAAGCATGTGCTTCAGTATGATGATGTCATGAATAAACAGAGGGAAGTAATTTACAGCCAGAGGAAAAAAGTACTCGACGGTGAAAATCTCCGGGATATTTATATAGGGATGATCAGAAGCATCGTTGATTCAACGGCGGGCACATATTGCTACGAGGAAACGAATTCCGCGAAATGGGACTGGTTCAGCATACTGGCTTTCCTGAATACGACTTTCCCGTCTGAAAATGCGATTGAGTTTGCGGATGAACAGCGACAAGGCCTTGCGCCGGCTGAATTTACCGAAATGATATTTAATAATGTGCTTGAGAAATACGAAGCCAAGGAAAAGGAACTGACGGAAAAAACTATGAGGGAAGCCGAGCGGGTGATATTGCTCAGGGTTGTCGATGATAAATGGATGGACCATATCGATGCAATGGACCAGCTCCGGCAGGGAATAGGCCTCAGGGCTTTCGGACAAAGGGACCCGGTCGTAGAGTTCAAGTTCGAGGGATTTGAAATGTTTGAGGAAATGAACTCAAACATACGCGAAAGCGCCGTAAAACTTATCCTTGGAATACGCGCGGGCAGGCCTGAGGAGATCAAGCCCAGGGAGCATATTGTCAATATTAATACATCACATGATTCAAAGAGCCTTCTGAGGCAGAAGAGCACGGTGAAAGTCGGAAGAAACGACCCATGCCCCTGTGGCAGCGGGAAAAAATACAAAAAATGCCATGGAGCGAACAATGAACTATAACGATGCGGTTGAATTCATCAACTCGGCGGCGATTTTCGGAAGCAAGCTTGGGCTTGAGAACATCAGGAATCTTCTCGGCCTGCTTGGTGATCCCCAAAAGAATATGAAGATTGTGCATGTTGCCGGCACGAACGGAAAAGGGTCGGTTTGCGCTTACATAACGGGTATTCTGATGGCGGCGGGTTATCATACGGGTCTTTTCACCTCTCCATACATTGAAAAGTTCACCGAACGCATCCAGATCGACTTGAAAAATATACCTGACGGGAATCTGATTGATTATGTCAGGTTGCTCAAGGAAAAAATCAAAGTCATGACGGACGGCGGAATGAACCATCCGACTTTCTTTGAACTCAATACCGCGATTGCCTTCATGTATTTCAAGGATGCCGGATGCGACGCCGTTGTTTTGGAAACGGGGCTGGGAGGAAGGCTTGACTCAACCAATGTGATAGAGGACCCGGTGGTGTCCGTCATAACAACGATTGGATTCGACCACATGGCGATCCTTGGGGACACCCTGGGAAAGATTGCATATGAAAAAGCCGGAATCATCAAAAACGGACGGCCTGTCGTAATTTACGGCGATTTGCCGGAAGAAGCTGAAAACGTAATAAGGCAGACAGGTACCGAAAGGAATTCAAAGGTGGTTAAGGCGGACTTTTCTTCGATATCTGAAGCGGTTCCCTTTGAAAGGGGATACAAATTCAACTATGGGAAGTATGAAGGACTTCTCATCAGGATGCTCGGCAGACATCAGATCAATAATGCTTGCGTTGCCGTTGAAGCGGCAAAGATTCTTGTTGAAAACGGATTTGACATAAGCACGGATGATATTCGCAGGGGACTTGCGGACACCAAGTGGCCGGGCAGGATTGAAATCATAAGCGAGAGTCCGATGATAATATGCGATGCGACACACAATCCCGAGGGCGCCGGCGTGCTTAGAAAAGCATTGGATGAAATATTCCCCGGAAGAAGGATAATTTTTGTAATGGGTGTTATGAAGGACAAGGATTATGAAAAGATGGCGGCCGCAATCGTTCCCGGCGCTGCAGGGGTTGTCACGGTAAGGCCGAACTGGCACAGGGCCCTTGATGCTGAAGTGCTGCTTGAAACCGTACGCAGGCATTGTATTAATGTTTCCGCGGGTGATACAATTGAAAAGGCGATGGAAAAAGCCCTGGAGATGGCTGGTGAAAACGGAATTGTATGCACCACCGGCTCGCTATATTATATTGCCGACGTAAAAAGATATGTGAGGGAGCGGTTTGGTGGAATTCAATGATCTCCTGAAGGATTTAAAAAAAGTGGATCTGGAGAAGATCAAGGAATCTGACGTTCAGATTTTCAGGGATGAAAAGATCGCAGTTGAATATTATAACGATGCGGTCCAGAACATTCTTGAGGGTAATGTTGACATAGCAGCCATCAAGCTGAAAAAAGTGATGGCGCTTTCCCCGGACTTCGAGGAAGCGTCAAATCTTTATGCGCGGATCAACGAATATGAGTATTCAAAAAGCATCGGGGACAAAGTATATGAAAATATACGCGGGAGGGACAGTATTCCCAAAAGCCGCATATCGACAGGAAAAACATTGCCGCAGAGGCTGAATGTCAAGCCGCGGGTCCTACTGAAAGCCATCATGGTCATACTGGCGATTGCCATAACCGTTTTATTAAGCATAATCATATTCAAGCTGGCGGAAAAGCCGGAGGAAGAAGAGAAGACCCCGGCAGCGACATATTCGCAGGCGGAAGTCAACATACTCAATGAAAGAATAGACCAGCTCGAGGCAAGCCTTGCGGCCAGCGAGGCCGAGACACAGGACGCCATGGGGGATTCACAAGCCGATAAGGAAAGAATAGAACAACTCGAGTCGGAAAATGACCGGTTGGACAGTCTGTTGAATCTTTACAAGGCCGCGGTGTACCTGGAGAA